>NZ_JACJEM010000001.1:92319-134491 GCF_014164085.1 Pseudoalteromonas sp. SG45-5
GCGGGGTGCAATTTTTAAGCTTTAGTATCGACCCTGATTTTAATAATTGCATTGATGGTTTAGTGTTAGTCGATCTTGAAAATGTAAAAGAAAATAAAGCAAAACGCTATCTCGGGAAAGAATAAACACTGACGCCTTTAATATCAATTCGCTTAATTAAATACTCTATTTTGAGGGAATAAAACCATGTAGCTAACAAGAAAAAATTTGTTATTTAGTTATTCTCAGCAATTGCTCCAGCATTGCTCTGCAGACATTTTAACGCCGTTAGCATCCGGTTTAATCCCTCAAATTGATAAACATACTTTTAAGTAGCGAAGTATAAATAGCGTTTATCTTCAATAAATCCTCAATAGGCACGTTTTCATTTACTTGGTGAATTGTATGATTACGCACACCACACTCAATTACTTGAGTGTGGTTATTTGCAAAAAATCGGCCGTCAGAAGTCCCGCCACTTGTACTTAATAAAGGGTAACTTCCCGTTTGTTGATAAATAGTGTGTTCTATATGTGAGAGTAAACTCCAATCCTTAGCTGCACTGGTATAATAAGGTTCACAAGGGCGTTGCCACTCAATACTGTAATAAGCCGCAAACTCATTCAGAGCCTCAGTAACACGCGATTTAACTGCATCGCTATTGTAACCATGACTATAACGCACGTTAAATGTAATTTCGCAGTTACTCGGCACTAAATTATCAACCACATTTTTGATATTAATTCCGGTTACTTGCAAAGTCGTTTTTGAACTTGTCTCATCAAGATCCCACGTTTGTGTACTTAATAGATTAACTATTTTAGCCCCGATGTGCGCCGCATTAACTGTGTGTTCTGGATAGGCAACATGCCCTGCTTTACCATTAACAACAATACGCGCAGACAATGCTCCACGTCGACCATTTTTAATCGTATCACCCACATGCAAATGGCTTGTTGGCTCTCCAACTATACAACCATCCAAAATAACTCCTCGCTTAGCAAGCCTATAGGCTATTTCCTGAGAGCCAAATTCAGCCTCCCCCTCCTCATCAGAGGTAACAAGCCAATAAAGCGAACCGATTTTCTTTTTATTACTATTTATTAAGCTTTTTGTTGCACTGAGCATAGCGGCAACACCGCCTTTCATGTCCGCAGCGCCCCTACCATAAACGGCACCGTTTAAAATACGTCCTGCAAAAGGCGGACTTAACCAATTGCCAGTTGCGGCCGGTACTACATCAATATGCCCAGAAAATGCAACGCAAGGGCCAGGTGCAAAATCAATATGTGCAATCAAATTGGTCACGCCTTTTACTTTAAACTGCTCACAACTAAATCCTAGCTCAGTTAAATGATCATTTAGCCAATCAATTGCACCAGCTTGGTTAGGTGTCACTGATTCGAACTGAATAAGTGTTTGTAAATACGCAACGACCTGTGCATGCAAGACATTGCTATTATTTGTTTTTTCAATCATGGCTAAAGACATATTAAACACTCTTAATAGCTTAAAGAGCCTTAATTAAAGCGCTAGATTATGACTAATCGATGTCAACACTGATACATTCTTGTGACCATTCACAATCTACCTATGTCAATCATTGCTTTAAAAAATTGACGCTAACATTAATCTAAATCAAGAAACCATTTCACAACATTCAAACATATTTGAAACTTTGATCTAGAACAATTTTTTATTTTTTTTGGCTGCAATAATAGCGTCAATCAAAAAGTAGTTCTTGGAGAACAACATGAAAACCACAATGAGCATTGCATTACTAACTTCTTTACTTGCACTATCTCCAGCTGCACACGCTAACTTTAGCGTAAATGTTGGCGCTATTAACGTAAACCCTGATAACAGTAACTCTACAATCAATGAAGCGCCGACTCTAGGCCTAAAAGGTGATTCAGATACTCAGCTTGGTATTACTATAGATTACGCATTTAACGATCAGTGGGTATTAGAGCTTATTGCAGCAACTCCTTTCTCACATGATGTAAATGGCACTGGCGGTTTAGCTGGCAATAAAATTGCCGATATAAAACAATTACCACCTTCACTTATCGCCCAGTACCATTTTTTAGATACAAGCTACGCGTTGAGACCGTTTGTAGGTGTTGGCATAAACTATACAATGTTTTTTGATGAACAACCGTCACAAGCGCTTAAAACAACACTTGGTACTGACAACGTAGAAGTAAAACTAGATGATTCATTTGGATTTGTAGCACAAGTAGGTGCTAACTATAAAATTGACGAAAACTGGGGATTACATGCAATGGTGTCTATTATGGATATTGATACTGACGCGACGGTCTATGCTAATGGTGCTAAAGCATTAACTTCAACAGTAGAGCTTGACCCAGTTGTTGCTATGTTTGGTGTTAAATATAACTTTTAAAGTATATGGTATAGCTAAGCAATGCTTAGCTATATCTACTATGTGTGTTGAAGGCCGAAAGGCCTTTTTTTATTTAGGTAGGTTATTCACTTTTTTTTGTTCTAGCATTTCTTTCCAATGCATTACTTCTGTTGGTAAAATTGGAGTTTTACCTTCAAAGCCCGCCACTTCAAGCATTTCTTCTACACTTATAACGCCTTTTTTGCTTTTAAACACACCTCGTACATAGGCGATAGCATGTAAACCTCGTGCGGAATGAAACTTTTGCTCGATATAAAAGTATTTATGATCCCAGCCTACAAGCTTAGTGCTAATGGTGTATCGCTGCATTGGTTTAATATCACGGATATAAGTAATCGCCGTTGCGTTAACGATAGGGAACCAACGGCGCTTCAAAATTTGCTTTAGCAAACCAACACGCTCAGTCATCCACGTGCGTGATAAATCCATCATAGCTAAATAACGAGAGTTAGTTAGATGCAAATTTATATCGCAATCTGTTGGTAATGCCTTGTAATCAATATCTACTGTATCAAGTAAACCTTGATACTGATGATTACGCTTAATTTTAAAAAACAATAAAAGCAGTCGAATATATAAGTTCACAGGAGAGGTCTTACCAGTTTGTTGTTAATTTGAGTGTATCACAGGTTTTTGAAAAAAATATCATTCATTATTATCAAGTGATACGTTAATTTTGCTAAACTTTTACTGTTTTACGGTTAATACCGTAGTCACGTAATTTGTTTGCCACTGCGGTATGGCTAAGCCCTAAACGCTTTGCTAATTGGCGGGAGCTCGGATAAGCCGGATAGAGCTTGCGAAGCAATGTTGCCTCAAACCGTTTTACCGCTTGATCAAGCGAGCCCTCAAAATCTGACTCTAAATACCCTAACTCGTGCGTAAATGTAGGTAACTGTAAATGCTCTACACGTAACTCACTATCGTCGAGTAATGACACTGCGCGGTAAATTGCGTTTTCTAATTGACGAACATTACCAGGCCACGGGTATTCTTGTAAAAAGCTTAAACATTCTTGAGATAAAAGTGGTACAGGATGGCCATTTTGCTGTGCATATTTTTGTATAAAGTGCTCTGCAAGTGGCCCCACGTCAGCTTTGCGATCTCTAAGCGGGGCAATTTCTAACGTTAGAACATTTATTCTGTAATATAAATCTTCTCTAAATACGCCCTCTTGTACCATTGCAGGTAAATCTTTTTGCGTAGCTGCAATAATGCGTACGTTTACTTTAACCTCGTTCTCATCTCCTACTTTTCTAAACGTACCGTCTTGTAAAAAGCGTAGTAGCTTAGTTTGTAGTTGAGTTGACATTTCACCCACTTCATCCAAAAACACAGTGCCACCATCAGCCTGCTCTAAAACACCTCGTTTTGGTGCTGCGTTTTCTTCATAACCTGCATAACCAAATAATTCAGATTCAGCGACATCATCCGGTAACGATGCACACGATAAAGCAATAAAAGGTTTGACTGATCGGTTGGAAGCATAATGGCAAGCTCGAGCAAGCAGCTCTTTGCCTGTGCCTGTTTCACCTGTAATCAATATTGGGGCTTCTAATTGTGACATTTTACGTGCTTCACGGACAACTCGACGCATAGCGGTGCTAAAGTTATGAATAGTGGCGAAACTTTCTTGTCCATAACGTCGAAAGGCACTCACTTGCTGACCTAAACGGCTCTGTGATTTAATATTAATTACCGCACCAGCAAGCACATCACCTTCATTACCTTGAGGAACTGCAATTGGTAAAATATCAGCAATAAAATCTTCACCTGCCACTTCTACACGCGTAGTTTGGCCTAGTACTTCTTTACTCTCTAACCAACGAGTAAAATTAAACCCTTTGAGCAAATTATTAATATTTGCACCAATAACGTCTTTTTCATGCAACTGTAAATCTTTACACGCTGCATCGTTACACAAGCGCACCCACCCTTTGGCATCTATCGAAATAACTCCATCAGGCAATGCGCGCAGTAATGTATTTAGCTCATTATGTTCACGCTCAGAAGGTAAAAAAGCAGTTGTACGTACATCATGCACACCGTCGATTAAACGAATAGATGGCATGATTTTTTGAAATTGCTCAAATTCAATCTCGGGAAAACTTACATACATACGACAGTTAACTGAATCGACTTCAATACCTTTTAAATCAACACCATAGTTAACTAAAATATTAAGGATTTCTTGAGCAATACCAATTCTGTCAGCACAATGAATATCTAGACGCATACATCCCCAAAGTAGGAAAAACCATATTGGCAGAATAATACGCTAAGTCGCTTTGAGAAGGTAGCTTATTGTAAACATTTTTGGACAAAGCTGAGCTTTAAAATACATAACCCGCTACACTCAATATTCCAATAAAAAATCAATTACTTTGCGGGTATACTGACCAATCACCGCCATCTAACTGTATATAAGGTCGCTTGTTAACGTACATCATAATAGTATCTGCGTTTTCAGCCACTTTTGGGGCTTTCGGCAGGTTCTCAACTAAATTAGCGGTGCTATTATTTCCACCAAAAACGTCTGTTTGAAACGTTTTGCTTACCAGCTCCGAAAGGGCAAAATAACTCGTTGAGTCATCGATTACTATCTGCGAGTAACGTTGAACATTAGGGCCAATAAACTTAATGGCCACTGGTACAGATACA
The DNA here is from genome assembly GCF_014164085.1 of Pseudoalteromonas sp. SG45-5. NCBI lineage: Bacteria > Pseudomonadati > Pseudomonadota > Gammaproteobacteria > Alteromonadales > Pseudoalteromonadaceae > Pseudoalteromonas > Pseudoalteromonas sp. SG45-5. Next base: position 97,388 of record NZ_JACJEM010000001.1, read on the forward strand.
ATGGCAGGGCTTGGTATTTCGCGCAAACCAGCAAACTGCACCTTATCACCTTTTAGCGCAGCACCATGTTCAGGTACTATCATGAGCATTACATTTCGACCGCGCTTTTCTAGGTTTTTAATAAAACTATTAATATCAGCAAATAAATTAGCGTGCCTCTGGGGATAACTTTGCTGACTATTCATACGAGCGCTATTAGCGAACTGATTTCCATCATGTAAGCTTGTTGTGTTGTAGTACATAGCACAAGGCTTACAATCTTTTGCATCATTATCCAGCCAACTATTCAACACTGCCCCATCAGAATAAATAGGGCTGTTATCAAACCCATATTGAGCAATAGGCATAGAATCGATATTAAACGGTTTACTAGTCAAACCGCCGTATTTGTTTATTAAACCTTTAAATTCATCAAAATGACCGTCATGATTCATTACTACATTATGTTGGTAGCCAAGTTTTTCTAAGTTTTTAAATAAATAGCATTGCTCAGGTGTGTCGTTAAATAGGGCTTCTTGACTTGTTTGTCCACAACTAGCCCTCAAAAGTCTTATCGCTGCGGGGCCACTGTATGACGTTGCAGAATTAAAATCTGAAAAAACAATATCAAAATCTTTATACATAGTGGCTAAGCTAACATCGATTGTATTCAAATCATCGACAGCCATAGAGCAAATATTTAAAACAATAACATCAAATAAATCGCCTTCTACCTGTTGAGGAAACTGGCTCATGAGTAGACGTTGTTGTTGATAAAAATCACTTAATTGTTGATCGGGTGACTTTTTTTCTGTCGTTACAATTGCAGGGTCTGCGAGTATATTTTCACTCTTTTTTACAGCTAAACCCTGAGTTATTTCCGGTTGCTGAGCTGCTTTGTAATGACTCCACCCAATAAAGGTTAGACCAATAACCGTCACAGTCGTAAATCGGATCCATTGTGAGCTATACCAGAAAAAAACGATGATAATAAATAATCCAAGTAACATATCTACATTTATTACTCGCCCAACTAACTCTACAAAATAACTAGCATTAAAATCTTGGATGTTATCAGCCTGTTTAACAAGCCGATTTATTGGCGGTAGCCAAGAATCTTTATAAAGTAATATAACGCCGAGCATTACAGCGCTCAGATGCTTTAACTTTTCTATTCGTGCATTTTTGAAATGTACTGCTAAAAAAGCAGCAAATGCAGTGTTACTTAAAAAATCAAAACTAATCGCCCCGTAATAAAACAATGCAAATTTTACTAAAAAATAAAGGTTCCACACCCCTAAGCCTAAGAGTTTCAATTGTTTTCCTTTTTATTTTTTGTTGGTGTATAGGGCTCTAAAACTTCGTGTTTAAATGTAACTTTATAAAAATATTTTTTTAATTTGTCTAAAACATAAGTGCTCATTAAGCATAATAAAACCCCCAGAATAAGCGCAATAAAACCGGTAATTAAAAATTGATTTAAGCTCACTTTATTGCTCCTTCATCTTCATAACAAAAGGTATTGCATCTGGGCGTATTTCAGTCAGCAATTCAGGCGTTGAAATATCAATATTTAGGTTTTTTGTTACATCGGGCACAAATTTATAGTCTTCATTTTCTTTAAGCTGCTTTGTAAAATCATCTATCTGTTTATCTTTATAAAAACGACGTAACTGCTTACATTCTTGTTGTATATAAAAGTGATCTGAAATGATGTTTTGTCGAGAAAAAAAGTCACTCGTTTGTAATTTAAATAAATGGTTAATTGCATTGGTTACGTCATTTTCCCTACATGCATGCAAATAGAGATAAACCTTATTGTCTACTACGCTAAATACATCCCCTTCACGCTTAATATGAAATAAGTGAAGAGGATGAATAGGATCAATGCGAGGTAGTAACTCAAGTATGACTAACACACCACTAACACCTAAATTAACTGCAGAATCACTGTGTTTTTCTACCTGATTAGTAAAGTCGATAAACGGCAAGTAACCTTTCGAAAAGGTATTTTCTGTGTATTGCAAAACATCATCAACCGAAGGCGGCAATGGCCTTGAAAATTTAAAGCCTTGAATTGATTGAATTTGTGATAGCAACCGCGATGGTTCTGAAAAACTATATAAAATTAAGTTCACACCGAGTGTTAAAAATAAGCATTCATCTTGATGGCGAATAATTCCATCAACATTTTGGATAACAAGTTTCAACCAGCGACCACAGTTTTTTCTAAGCTCAAAACACTGCTTAGCCAATAATGCTAAATCTGTATATCGGGTTACAGAAAAAACCAATGTCGCTGCCTTAAGCCGAGGACCTCTATTAAATAAATCATTATTTTCTTTCACAGTACGATAATGAGCTGGCAATTTGGTGCCCTCAGGAACCGAGCTTTGGACTAACCACACATCACTTTCATCATTAAAATGGTTGTTATTAAAGGTATTTTCTTCAATTTTATTTTCTTGCACAACATATTGATTATTTTGCAAAGTTAGCTGGTATTGCTTATCCGCAATTACGCCAGTGCTGTGGCTCCAATAATCGTATTCAAGTACACGCACTGCAGCATCATTATCAATAAAAACAATACCGCTAAATAACTTATTTAAACGTCGAACTAAAAACCTTAAGTTAACAACTTCTGGGCCAGATATTAAAAAGAGTAAACTCGTATTTACAGTGTTTAAAAATACATTGTATTTAGTAATGATCTGCATCAGTTGGGCATCATCAAAGTCGCGTAATTGCTTTGTATTAAAATGAAGAAACACTAAGGCGTTCTCTATGCTCTTATATGCGCCTAGCTCTTTAATTACTCCGCGACTGATACGCTTTATTCCCCAATCAGTCATTTCTTTAGTAAACGAAAAAGAATGCACTCGCCCTTGATCATAAACGTCAAAAAGTGCATCTGAAAAAGGCGATTCATAAAAGGACTCTATTTGAGAAGAAACAATAAACACATCATTTTTGCCATTAACATCAACAGACTGTAAGGCAAACTCTACTGCTAAGTTATCAAAGGGAGCCAAAATAGCATAACTTGCAGCTAATTTTATTTCATTAGCAGCAGCGTCCAACCCTGTTATGTTAAGTTTATGCACAGAAGACCTTTTATTTAAAATACTTTACTAGTTTAAGCAGCTATATTGTATAGTACACATTGGAAGCGTTAAAATCTCAAAATAAAACTAATTAATATAGGTAATGCGACATTTGTCTCTTAAGCCCCCAAAACTAACACCTAATGATATAGAAAATCTAGCTCGTCGCTTTGGTGGGAAAAAAGATGATTATATTGAAATTACAGATAAACAAAAAAACATTCACACTATTAATAAATATGCGCTTTTGAAAGAAATTAATGATGAACTTATGGCTACCACTAGCATACAAAAAGAATAGGTAAATTTATAACGTGCAAAGAGTTTTTTTAAAAGGGTTAAAAGGTGGCACCGGTTGTACTGCAATAGTAGCTAACCTTGCCTGCGTGTTAAAAAAATCAGCTGTTCATGTTATCGCTATAGATTTAGACTCAAAAAATGACTTGTGTTTACATTTTGGTTTACCTTGGAAAAATACCCAAGGGTGGAGTAACGCCAATAGTTTTGAAGGCGTTCTTAAGCACTTTCATCAAGACAACGATGGTGTTATTTTTTTACCTCACGGAGACAACACGCCTTCTAATTTAGAGCTAAATAAATTAGCTAATAATTGCAAAAAATTAGACACTCCAGATACAACATGGATACTTTTTGATTGCCCAAGCCACGTAGATATTAATAATTACACCTTAGATGAGGACGATATTATCATTGAAATAGTGAACTGCGATTCAATATGTCATAGCCTTATCTACAAGCGTTTACAAAAATTGAAAAACACCACTAACGCATGGCATCACTTTTTTTTAGTCAACAAATATAACTCAGCGTCAGTGCTCGAATTTGATTTGTTCTCACTTTGGCAATCTACACTACCTCTAATGGCTCCTTTTTTCATAAACCATGATGAAGTAATTAAAGAATCGACAGCTTATCGTAACGTTGCACTAAATTGCGCACCGTATAGCGTTGCTAATGATGATTTTGAAACGCTAGCTGGATGGCTCGCTAGTAAAGCCGCACTCTAATGGCACAATTAATTTATAAACATTCTTTTGAAAAGGCTTTTCGCCTTTTACTTAGTCTGTTTTTTACGCAAAAATTAGTGCGTTTAATTATGTTTAAATTTTACGGTAATTTCAATCAGCATAAAATGAGCGCTATTGAGGCAATTTCAATGCCATTTATAGTCATTTTTTGCTCTCTTTTTTTTAAATTTGAGACCCGTAAAAAAAATATTAGTTATGCGTTAAAGCAGAACTATCCACATTTAAAGTCACCCTACAGAACTCACTTATACTCAAATACATTACGCTTTATTTTACAGAGTATTTTTCTGGTTTTTGTGAAAAACACAGCTAAAAAAAGTCATGTTAAAGAAAAAGTATCACATCACTTTTATCACTCTGTTAATTTCTTTTTCAGGCAACTCCGCTGGATTGATTTAAAATTAGGAAAGCTATTCAAACGCGTATTATCAAAAAATAAAAAAACGACTAGGCAAAGTGCTTTTCACTCTATAGCAGATGCGCGAGTGTGGAAAAGCAAATCGGTCAGGTACGTCGTAATTACATTTGCACTATTTTTACTGGCGATTTTTGTAACTATTCCTTTTAGCTTAGAAGCACAAGCTATTTTTATAAGCTTTATCCTACTCGTAGCTTACTCTTTAAAAAAGATAAAAGGTCAAATGGCAACCATAGTGATGATCACCTTATCGGTAACAACATCTTCACGTTACTTATGGTGGCGCTACACCGAAACCTTAAATTGGGATGACCCTCTTGCGCTTGTTTTAGGCGCAGGCTTATTATTAGCAGAAACTTATGCGTGGCTTGTTCTAATACTTGGCTTTTTTCAAACGATTAATCCATTAGAGCGAAAACCAATTCCATTACCTAAAGACACCGATAAATGGCCCTCGGTCGATGTGTATATTCCAACTTATAACGAACCATTGAGTGTTGTAAAACCGACAACATTGGCAGCGCTAAGTATTGATTGGCCTATAGATAAACTTAACGTTTACATACTTGATGATGGCAAACGTCCTGAGTTTCGCGAGTTTGCCCAAGAAGTTGGAGCCGGTTATTTAACTCGCCCTGATAGTAAACACGCAAAAGCAGGCAATATGAATAGTGCAATGCGTTTTACTAACGGCGAATACATTGCAATTTTTGACTGCGATCACGTACCTGCCCGATCATTTTTACAAATGACTATGGGGCAATTTTTAAAAGACAGTAAAGTGTGTTTAGTACAAACCCCACATCACTTTTTCTCTGCCGACCCGTTTGAGAGAAATTTAAATAACCACACCCAAATCCCCAACGAAAACATGCTGTTTTATGGCTTGATTCAAGATGGTAATGATATGTGGGATGCCACATTTTTCTGTGGTTCATGCGCGGTATTAAAACGTGAAGCACTTGACAATATTGGCGGTTTTGCATTTGAAACAGTAACCGAAGATGCTCATACTGCATTACGCATGCAACGCGCAGGTTATAAAACTGCGTATATTAATATTCCGCAAGCAGCAGGTTTAGCAACCGACAGTTTGTCGGCCCATATTGGCCAACGAATTCGCTGGGCTCGCGGTATGGCACAAATTTTTAGACTCGATAACCCCCTACTTGGAAAGGGCCTCAGTCTTGCTCAACGTTTATGCTATATAAATGCGATGCTTCACTTTTTATCGGGCATCCCTCGAATCGTATTTTTAACCGCCCCCTTAGCACTTATATATTTTAACGCTTACATTATTTATGCGCCTTTTTTAGCTATCTTTATTTATGTAGTACCGACATTAATTCAAATAAAAGCGACTAACTCTCGTATCCAGGGTAAATATCGATATTCATTTTGGGGCGAAGTTTATGAATCAGTTTTGGCTTGGTATATATTAAAACCAACCACTGTTGCGCTATTTAATCCTAATAAAGGCAAGTTTAATGTAACAGAAAAAGGCGGGTTAAATGATGAAGAGCATTATGATTGGGGGATTTCTAAACCTTACCTTATACTCTTAGCTATTAATGTTGCAGGTATTATTTTTGGTATTTTACGCCTGATTTTTGGTGATCCTTCTCAAATAGGCGTATTAGTTATAAGTATGTGCTGGGCAATTTATAATATAATCATTTTAGGTGCTGCGGTTGCAGTTGCTGCTGAAGCTCGCCAAGTTAGGCAATCACATCGAATTAAGGCGCATTTTCCTGCTGGTATTCGCCTAGCGAATGGCCATACATTAAAGGTTAAAATTACCGACTACTCAGATAATGGTGTTGGTATTGAAATAGATCACGTGCACTCATGCCGAGTCAATGACAAGGTTGAGCTATTAATGAGCCGAGGAAATAAGCAGTTTTCATTTACAACTTATGTATGTAATACGCGTAAAATGCAAATTGGTTTAACACTTAAAGATTTATCACTAGAAAAACAAAAAGCATTTATACAATGCACTTTTTCAAGAGCTGATGCCTGGCTTGATTGGCAAAGTAACTTTAAACATGATCGCCCATCATATAGCTTTAAAGAAGTGCAAAAAACAAGTTTAAGAGGCTTTAGCAATTTATTGTTTCATGCTCCTAGACCTTTACAACCGACCATAAAACTATTAACTCGTTTGGTGGTTTATATACATTCATTTATTCCAAAAAAACCGATAGTGCATAATAATTATGATTAAAAAGTTGCTCAATACATTTCTAACATTGTTGCTTATTAGCTGCGCGCAGCACGCACACGCTATTGAGCCAATGCAAAATAAATCTATGTTTATAAATGGCTACCCAGAAAGCGCTCAAATATCTAGCCTACGCTTGGATTTTGAAGCGCTGGGTTTCACAGGGTATAAGCTTGACGGAGTAAATAACAACTCTCGTGTCGATTTTACCAACCGAATTGATAAATTAAGTACAAACTTAAAACTTAACTTCTCATATACTAACTCACCGTCGTTAATCGCAAATGTGTCACATCTAAAAGTATATTTTAATGATAATTTAGTTACAGTGTTGCCCATTAATGAAAAATTAAGTGTGGTGAAAAATACAGTTAGTCACAATCTAGAACTAAATGCTAAATACATTCAGGATTACAATCAAATCCGCTTTGAATTGGTTGGTTACTACGATTTAAAGTGCCAAGACTATTTTAGCCGCTCTATTTGGACAGAAATAAACAAGTCGAGCAACATCACACTTGAGCAAAAGCAATTGGCAATCGACAGTCGCTTAGAATACCTACCCGAACCATTTTTTGACGCTAAAGACTACAACAAACTTAACCTCCCTTTTGTATTTTCAAAAGTACCAAACACACAAGCTATAGAAGCAGCCGCCACATTATCGAGTTGGTTTGGAGCTCAAGCTGATTGGCGTGGGGCTAATTTCCCAGTAATGATAAACAAAGCACCTAAGCAACATAGCGTGGTATTTATTACTAATGACTCAAAACCTGATTTTTTAAAGGATTATCCAGATGTTGAAAAGCCAACAGTTGAGCTAATCTCAAGCCCTATTCACAGATATAATAAAATGCTGTTAATTATTGGCCGCGACGAAAAAGATTTAAAAACAGCGGTAACAGGGCTGGTATTTGGTCATAAAATTATGACAGGCAGAACAGCAAGCATTGAAGCGATTAACCAACTCCCCCTTCGAAAGGCTTACGACGCTCCTCGTTGGCTCAGAAGTGACCGCCCTGTTCATTTTGATGAGCTCATTGATTACCCAACGCAATTACAAACTCAAGGTCTTAATAATGGCCCTGTAAAGCTAAATATTCGCTTTGCACCTGATTTGTTCACATGGCGTGAAAAAGGCATCCCTATTACTCTGCAATACCGTAATACGCCAGAAAGCGAAACCTTAGATTCACGTTTAAATATGCTAATTAACCAAGAATTTATTAGCGGTTTTTTATTAGATAAAAAAGACACTCTGCTAAAAACCACACAAACATTACTGCCATTAATAGCGAATACTGATACGACTCAAAGTACTGAGGGATTTTCTCTAAATGGCATTAATTTAGCCAACCGCAATGAGCTAAATTTTGATTTTAGATTCGCTGTACTTAAAAAAGGCGAATGCAGTGTTGCTCCTGCTGGCGGAGAATATGGGGTGATTGATGGAAATTCGCATATTGATGTCAGTGGGTTTGATCACTATATGGCTTTACCCGATTTAAATGTATTTGCTAATAGCGGATTTCCATTTACAAAATATGCTGACTTACAGCAAACGTTAGTGTTAATAGATGAAACCCCATCAGCTAAAGCACTGTCTGTTTTATTTAATTTAACAGGCCACTTTGGGGCAATAACGGGTTATCCGGCACATAGAATAAGTGTTGCCCATTTAAACGAAGACGCTAACCTAAACGACAAAGATGTGTTAGTTATCGCAAAACCCAATAGCCTTGCTAACAACTTAGATGAAGGTTCACACACAAATGTTTTACTCAGCAACAATCAACGCGCTATAAAACAAGCTTTATACAATGGCGCGTATGATGAGCAAACAACACAGAAAGTACACGTTAGTATTAAAAGTAGTGGCGATATAGCCGTTATTACAGGTTTTCAATCACCGCTTGATTCTGAGCGCTCTATTGTATCGTTAAGTGCAACGTCTCAAAATGCATATACGTTGCTCAATAATGCATTAATGAACTCAGCTCAACTTGCTCAAATTAAAGGCAGTGCCGCCGTTATAAACTCCCAAGGTATTAAAACAATTAAAACGGATAAGCAGTACTTTGTTGGTCATATTCCTGTACATACTCTAATTTGGTTCCATTTATCGGATCACCCATTTGTGCTGGCACTGTTGTCTGTTTTAATACTGCTACTCATCTCATTTATTCTGTGGCGATTACTCCAAGCACTCACTTACAAACGCTTAGCGGAAGGAGATAAGTAATGAAATCAATCATTAATATATTTTTTGCTGTGATTGCACTATTTACTTTTAACGCAAAAGCGCAAGTAGAGCAGTGCCAACCTTGGCACCAATGGCAAGTCTTTAAAAATAGCTTTATAAGCCAAGATGGCCGTGTTATTGACTTAGGCAGCGAGCAAAACATTACAACCTCTGAAGGCCAATCTTATGCATTATTTTTTGCTGTAGTCGCAAACGACAGAGCAATGTTTGACTTAGTATTAGATTGGACACAAGAGCACTTATCTGAGGGTGACTTAAGTACCCGTTTACCTGCATGGCAATGGGGGGTTAATAAACAAAATGTGGGGGGAATATTAGACTCAAACCCTGCATCAGATTCTGATTTATGGATTGCCTACAGCTTGTCTCAAGCTGCCAGGCTTTGGAGCGATCGTCGCTACAGCATTTTAGCTGCCGTACTTGCACAGCGCATAATACGAGAAGAAACGGCTTATATTTCTGGCCTAGGTTTGTCCTTGCTACCAGCACCCGCTGGCTTTGAGTTTGAAAACGCACGCGTTAAACTCAACCCCAGCTATTCACCGTTGTTTATATATCAGCAATTTAAAAAGCTCTACCCACACTCACCTTGGCATCAGTTACACGAAGGCTCCGCAAAGCTTATTTTAGACACAGCTACTGAAGGTGTTAGCCCTGATTGGGTTATGTACGATGCTAATAACGGTTTTTACTATGATAGAAAAACCAGTGATATAGGCAGCTATAATGCTATTAGAGTATATTTATGGGCTAGCATGATGGCAAATGATGCACCATATAAAAAAGAGCTACTAGCGCAATTTAATCCATTTATAAAAACGATTAATGAGCGTGGGTATGTACCTTTAAATACATTTGCTAAATCAGGTAAATCCGAAAAAACAGGTCCTTTGGGCTTCAACTCAGCGCTACTACCTCTATTGGCAGATCAAGGCAATGAATCATTAATTATGGCAATTAAACAAAAATTAATGGTCGATAAGTCATTCACCCAAACACGTTATTACGACAGTGTACTTAATTTATTTGGCACAAGTACGTTAAATAAACGTTTTTCAATTACAGCAGACGGGACGCTACAACCAATGTGGAGCATTGAATGCCCTTAAGGTTTGTCCTCGTTTTCACTTTGGCACTTAGCTTTGGGGTAAGTGCCAAAACAGTCAATGATATAGATACACAATCTGTTGATTGGTTACTAAGTCAAATAAGTATTGGCGAAGCGCAGCAAAATAAAAAGCTGATTGAAAGCAGCTTACAAAAACTCGTAGCCATCGCACCTACTCGTATAGAAACGCAGTGCGCTCTAGTTCATTATGATTTTGCCAATGGCGCATCCGACAAAGCAAACCTGTTATTAAGTAAAATAGATAACGGCCTAATAAAGCAGGCTCCCTGTATTGAAAAGCTACGGGTTATGTCTCGAATTCAGGGTAAAGATAAGTCTGCTATTCAAGATGCTAAATTACTAGCACGCGCTGGCAGATATGAACAAGCTCGGCAAATTTATAATAAGATATTTAATAACGTTTATCCCACACTCAATTATGAACTAGAACATTTAAGCTGGTACGCGCAAGACGCTTCCCAATGGCAAAACGTTACGCGCGGATATATTAAACTATTAAAAAGCTATTCTAATATAGGCCAAGTCGAAATAGCCTACGCAAGGCATTTGCTGAGACGCGATCCGAGTGATAAAAAAGCAATTAGTATTTTAGGTAAGTACGGTTCAACCTCAAGTTTTAGTAATGAAGTAGAGGAGATTTGGCTCGGTTCACTAGCAAACATGCCAATTAATAGCGCTACCGATCGACAGTTCCAATATTACTTCACGCTTTACCCATTTAGCAGTAAAGGTGAGTTGCAATATCAAGATTTTAAAAAAAGCCTAAAAGCACGCCAAACTTTACTTGCCGACCCTGCTTATCAATTATGGGTTAAAGGTGATACGTTACTTGAAAAAAATAATTTAAAAGCCGCTGAACCTCTACTTTTAAAGGCTGTAAATGGTCGCCCGCAAGACGGTGCAATAATGCGAAGCCTAGGCATACTTTATTTGCGTTTAGGTGATAATAAAAAATCATACAAGTATTTTACGCAAGCACAAAAATATACGGCAGACTTTGCACAAAGGGAAACGTTAAAGGACTTAGCTAAAACAGCCCAGTTTTGGCTTTATATCCGCCAAGCCAAAGATGCAATTAATAGCAGCGAATTCAAAGTCGCAAAGCTTAAATTAGATTTAGCTAATACATTAGAGCAAGACCCTAACGCTGTTTTATATAACAGCGGTTTATTACAATTTGCGCAAGGACAATACTCTCAAGCAGCACTTACATATAAAATTGTTTTAAAAAATGATCCACTCAATATCGGCGCTTTATCGGGCTTACTTGAAATAGCTGAACTTGAACAAAATGAACTCGCATTAAGCTCTTTTTACAACAGCTTAACCTATACTCAAAAAGAGCTAATTAAACAACCTTACTCACAGTATCTAAGTAGCCAACTTCGTAACAAAGCGAGTAAATTTGTACAATTGGGAAATTTGGAACTAGCCGAAAAAACGCTAGAGAACGCAATAAGCTTAGCACCAGATCAACCATGGTTATATTACGACTTAGCCTTTATATACCAGCAAAAAGGCTTAACAAAGGAAGCGCGAACACTATTTAATAATGTACTGTGGCAATTTCCGTTAAACCCTCAACTTCGTTACAGTCACGCACTTTTTCTGCGCGCTATTGATGACTATCAAGGTGCTATTGCGTCTTTACAATATGTTCCTTTTAGCGCCAAGAGTGCAGATATTATTGCACTTGAGCAACAGCTTCAGCTTAACGAGTCGCTTGCTCAAAGTGAACGCTACCTTGATGCTAAAAATAAAGCCACGGCTATCTATCATTTAAGTGCACTAGAAGCACAAAATTTAACCCCCGTAATGCAGGCTGAGTTATCTCGCAATTGGTATAGAATAGATGAGAAAATACATGCTCTGAAGCTTATTAATGATGCATTAATTGCTCAGCCAACGATTTCCCCCTATTGGCATTTACTTTATGGTGAATGGCTATTAGAGCAAAAAAATGAGCTAAATATAAAGCAGTGGTTTACACGTTATAAACTGCCTGAAAATGCATCTGAAAACGAGGTTAATCAGTATCTGCAATTACAAAGTAATTATATTAATCAGTTCTACAATGGCAGTGATTTAATTGCTAAGTTAAATCAACTTGACCAAAAGTATAAAAACAACCCTGTGATCACGACAGCATTAATTAATGCAAACTTATCACTTGAACAACGTGAAGCCGCGCTGATTATTTATCAGCAAAAGGTGAAAAATAATCAAGCCATTGAACCCCAAGCGTTAATGTCTATCGCAAAAGCGTATAGAGAACTAGGTGACGACTTTCGGGCCAAAGAGGTAACGCAGCAAGCCATAACGCAAACTACATCGCAAGAAAGTTATTTGCAGCGCCAAATTATGGGCTCTCTTAATGACTTTAATTACTCAGGAGATGCACTCTATCTAGCAAAGAAACTCATTGAAAAATCGCCGAACGATCCAGAGTTACGTTATTTAGGAGCTCAAGTAGCCAGTAATTTTAATGAAACAGAGCAAGCTCAAATTTGGTATGCACAAACCCTGTCTCCTAATCGCACATTAAGCGAAAAAGAACTTTATACCTCGCTCTCACAAATCGATGAAGCCGATGATTGGTATGTAAATGGCGCTAAGCGCGAATTAATTGATGAGCAAAACAAAGATCAAGCTTATATTGCTATGGGTGTTAATTTTAGCGGCCAAATAAGTACACAGAGCGAAGCAACACTTGGCGCTGGTTTAGTGCCGATTGAAGCTTATTTTCCACTTTGGCAAGGCCAAGGATTTGTAAAAATAGACCCCACAACAATTAGTGCGCAAACAACACGTTTTGATGAGCAATTTGCGGGCAGCCGTTATGGACAAGGTGCTGTATGTATTTTTACGTGTGCTATTGAAGAAATAAGCCCAAAAGAAAGTGGTGTAGATATCGGGCTAGGCTGGCAAAATAAAAATTGGCGTTTAGATATAGGTACTACCCCACTGGGCTTTTTAATTGAAGATATAGTATGGGGCGTTAACTATGCAGACGATTTAGGCGACTTTGGCTACAGCCTTGAACTAGAGAAACGTCCAGTAACAAGTTCAGTGCTTTCTTATGCGGGTCTTGAGGATGCAAATACAAAAGAAGCTTGGGGTGGCGTACGCTCTACAGGCCTTACTGCAAATATTTCACATGATTTAGGTGGTGATTGGGGCTTTTGGTCAAGTGCCGATTTCACTTTGTATAAAGGTAAAAATGTAAAAGATAATCAGCGCTATCGTGCTATGGCAGGTACTTACTACCGTGTTATTAGTAATCAAAAACGTGAATTTACGGTGGGTGCTAGCTTATTACATTGGGCATACAAATATAATTTAAGTGAAGAAACATGGGGCCATGGCGGCTACTACAGTCCGCAAAACTACTTAGGCGTGTCTGTACCATTTAGTTATGACGCACGTTGGGGGAATGATTTTGTATACCGTTTCAAAACTGGCGTATCGTATTCACAAACAAAAACTCAGGCAATTGACTTTTTCCCTAATGATCCAAACTTGCAAGAAGAGGCGTTTGTTCGTCAACTTGAGACAGGCGTAAACCCTGCGTTTGAGGGGGATACAAGTTCTGGTGTATCGTACAACCTTGAAGGAAGCTTTGAATATAGAATAACACCACACTGGTTTTTTGGCGGTTATGTAGCAATAGATCGTTCAGATTTTTACGAGCCTAACTTTGGCCAACTCTACATACGATATTACTTTAACCCTGTCTATGGAACACTTGAATTTCCTGGCACACCAATAACCCCTTACGCCAACTTTTAAAACAATTGTATACAGTTTATACGAACCACCCGCGCAATGCTTCCCCTAGCACAAAGGTCTATGTATACTAATGCGCAATTGTAGCTAGGATAAGGGTGTGACTCTTACCTTATAGCGGTATTACCGTTCAGCAAACCATTACCTTAGCTGCAAATAATATACTGATGGTCGAGCATTCTAGTAAGTCTAAATACTAAAATAGCTAAAGCAAAAAATTATAAGGCCATTACAACAATTCTTAAAGTTAGGAAGTAAATATGAGTTCATTACCTAAATCAGGTGATTTCTTAGGTCATCCTAAGGGATTATTCCTGTTGTTCGGTACAGAAATGTGGGAACGCTTTGGCTACTATGGCATGCGTGCTATTTTGGTTCTTTATCTTGTAGCCATTACTCAAGAAGGCGGTTTTGGTTGGAGTAATGCAGACGCATTAAGCCTTTATGGTACGTTTACCATGGCTGTGTACATTACACCGTTATTTGGTGGCTGGTTAGCTGATAACGTGTTAGGCCAACGTAAAGCCATTATCATTGGTGGTTTGTTAATGGCCGCCGGTCATTTTACTATGGGTATTCCACATAGTTACTTAGCAGGCCAAGAAGAAAACATATTTTATATTGGCTTAGCACTACTGTGTTTGGGTAATGGTTTATTTAAACCAAATATCTCAACAATGGTTGGCGACTTATACAACGAAGGCGATCAACGCCGTGATGGTGCATTCACTATATTCTACATGGGTATTAACCTAGGTGGTGCATTTGGTCCTTTGGTTGCTGGTTTTGTAGCCGCATCTATGGGATGGCAGTTTGGCTTTATCGCAGCAGGTATTGGTATGTTGATCTCTGTTGCTATGCAAGTCGCACTAAGTAAAAAATACCTAGGTGATATCGGGGTTGTACCTGCAGCAAAGCTTGCTCGAGAGCAATCAACTTCAAATACTAAAGTTCCGCTTACTAAAGTTGAAACCGACCGTATTAAAGTTATTTTTACTATGAGTGTATTTAGTATCATTTTCTGGATGGGTTTTGAACAGGCTGGTGGCTTAATGAACCTTTTTGCGAATGACTACACTGATCGTATGCTATTTAATTTTGAAATTCCGGCATCATGGTTTCAATCTCTAAATTCAATTTTTATCATTGTTTTTGCGCCATTGGTTGCAATTATCTGGCTAAAACTTGATAAAAAAGAGCCTAATTCACCGGTTAAATTTGCTATTGCCCTAATCTTTTTAGCGCTAGGCTTTTTAACTATGATCCTTGCGCTTATGACTCAAGGTCAAGGTGACACGCTTCAAATTAGCATGATGTGGTTAGTTCTTTTTTACTTATTCCATACGTTAGGTGAGCTATGCTTGTCTCCAATTGGTTTATCAATGGTAAGTAAACTAGCACCACTACGCTTAGCATCGATGCTTATGGGTATTTGGTTCTTATGTACTGCTGTAGCAAACAAAATTGCTGGCTTTGTAGGTTCATACTTAGGTGAAGGTGAAGAAGCGCTAGACAATGCACTTGGTATCTTTATTGGCCTAGGTGCTACAGCCGTTATATCGGCTGTGATTATGTATTTACTAAGTGATAAATTAGTTAAATGGATGCATGGTGCAGAGGGTCAACACGAACCTCATACACATGAACATATTTTAGCTGAAGAACTAGAAGTTACAGCTAACAAACAGTAACAATTAACCTCCTCTGTACTTTTACAGGGGAGGTTTTCTTATCACTTTATAGGTTTTCTGTTAGCTGATACAATGTTTAGATAAACATTACACTGGCATTAGGAACAGCAAACCATGCAAACGTCTACTTTTTTTCGTGCAAAATGCTTGGCCTTTTTAGTTCTACTTTTAAGCGCTTGCGGTGGTTCTGGTGACGCTGTTACTCAAAATCCAAACGATCCGCCAAAGCCTAGCCAACTTAATGTTACTGTCTCCTCCGGTTTATCAGCCACGCTCGATGACGAAAACTTTACGGTTACGATTCCCGCTAACGCAGTCACTAATAATACTGATATTACTTACACAAACATTGTAGCTGATGAAACAACAACAGCCCAAAATATCATCTCAGATATTCATTCCCTGACACCAAACACACTCATATTTACAAGTTCAGCGACTATTGGTATAAAAATACCTCAAGCATACGCGCTGGGTGGTCAATTATTTATTGCACGCTTAACTGGCGACACATGGGTCAATATAAATAATTCAGTCGTTACTGAAGGTTTAGTCAGCGCACAAGTGGATCAACTTGGTACCTATGCAATACAAATGCAGCGCAATGAAGCTTTCGCAAATATCGGCCCAACTTGCGACGCTAACGCAACAGAGCAGTCAGTAAGGTTTGTCCACGTTGCAGATTTACATGCTCGTTTTGGCTATCAAGAACAATACTTCAGCCGAATAAAAGCCTATTACAATCAGGCAGCAAGTCAAACACCTCATACTTTATTTACAAACGGTGGTGATGACTATGAAAAAGGCACTGTTGCTGAACAGCTATCGCAAGGCATCGCAACCGAAGAAGCAATTAAAGCGATGCAATTTGATGTCCGCGTTGTTGGAAATCATGATTACGCGTGGGGCCCAGAAAAATTATTAAGTTATTCACAAGACGAGAATGCCATCGTACTGGCAAGTAATACGCGTTACGAAGGTCAGCAGCTCCAAGATTTTGCAGCTGTGGGGTTTGCAAAAGTACAAGCGGGTTGTATTACACTTGGCGTATTTGGGATGACTTCTGTGCCATGGAATGAACTTGATGAACCAATTCAAGATGAACCAATCCCTGATTTTATAAAACAATTTAAAATGAGTTGGCAGTGGCAGCAGATTGCACAAAGTATTGTAAGCCAATATCGCGGCGACGTAGATTATATTGTCATGCTCAGTCATTTAGGTGTAGGCCTTGATACCGAAATGGCAACCAATGTAGCGGGTATCGACTTAGTGCTTGGCGGTCATACCCACGGCGGTGAAAGCTACGAGACGTTAGATAACGGCGCTATTATTGTTCAGCCCGATTTCTATGCTAAAGGTATTACCGATTTAACACTTAAGTTTAACTTAGCTGATAAGTCTGCGCCTATTGTTGATTATAAAACAGTTGAAACCGAGAGTATCAGCGAGCTCGATGAAACAACTCAACAAGCAATTAATGCGATTATGGGTCGCTACGCTCCTGATGCACAAACAGAAATCGCTATTTCAGAAAATTACCCTAGTCCCTTGCAATTAGCTGAAATAACCGCCTTAGCCACACTGCATTCGAGCTCAATTAGCGCAGCACTTTTGAACCCTGAACTTGTACAAAAGCGTTGGACACCGGGTACCCTCACGCAAGAAGATTTCCACAAAGCCTTTTACGTAGAGAGGCAGCCATCAAATACACCAGGATTTAATTCTATTTATAAAGTCACCGTATCAGGCAGTGATTTAACCGCTATGTTTGCCAGTCAACCTAACTGGTTTTTACTAAAGCCCGAAGATATAAAAGCGACAGAAAATTACGACGTAGCTTTATTTAAAGGTGCGGCTTTAAATGCTGATTTATTTTTTAACGGTGTGACTTTCTCAAATGTAGAGCCAATTGCTGAAGCGTGGTGGTTGCTCGATCAGTATGCACGCTTTAGAACCAGCCAATGTTTATACCTTGATACAAACAATCAACTATTTTCATGTGATAATAAAACAGATATTACGGTATGGAATTTTAATAATGACGCAAGCCCGCTAACGCCAGACTTCGGTCCTTCGGTACTAAGTTATTTCGACCCACAAACTACAGATTGGGGCCCTGAAGAGACTCAATATAAAACCACAACCGAGCTAAACATATCAGATTTGAGAGATGGCCCCTCTGGTGTAATGGCTTTTTCAAGGCACTCTCCTACTGAAGGGTTATTGATTGACCTCAATACAGCTGCAAACGGTGATTTTGCAAATGAAGGAATGGTCTCTGATTATACACTTGTAATGGACTTGTATTGGCCTTCAGAAGGCAGCGATATTTACCGCGCGGTAATACAAGCAGAAACCAGTAATTACCTTGAGGACGATGCAGATATCTTTATCGACCCAAGTGGCGGCTACGGAAAGTCAACAAGCGACAGTGGCTACTTTGGCAATACTCAACCAGATACATGGCACCGCGTTGCATTTGTTTTCTACGCAGCACCTACAAATGGCGTATTTGAAGTATATATTGACGGTGAACTCGTAGGCGTAAAAGAAGATGGCGAAATTAATCGCCGTTGGGCACTCAATAAATCAGTGCTTTTATTTACCGATAACAATTTTGAAACAGTACCTGGTTATTTAAATGCGCTGCTTTATGCTGGCCATGCTATGACCCGCGATGAAATAAAAAGTATGGGCACCGCACAGCAAAAACTAACCTTTGAGCAATCAACACGTGTTCTGAATCAAGCAATTGAACGCCATTATCAAACCGCACCTGTTATAAAACCTAACCTTTGGTTAGAGCAACGTAACAAGTTCTTTGGTAACGCGTCTCTAACTGTAAACAATTAAGTACAAGTAAACTTTTAATCACTCACTAAAAAAGGGGCTTTTGCGCAGCACAATAGCAATTTATATCATTTAAAAACAATACGTTGAGGTCTTTTTATTGCAATATAAGTTATTGCCACAGTACCTCAATTCATTTAACTGTATTGCAAACACATTACTTAGTAATAACCGTCCTATAAAATTTACACATCGACTGCATATTAAATAGTGCCGCCCTCTTCCCCTAAGCAAAATTCTGGTTGATTATCTACTGCAATATGACAACAACACATAATCGCAGTGCTTAATTGCGGGAGTAATGATAATGAGTGAAGTAAATAATTATTTAGGTTTAGTGGGTATCGAATTTACTGAATACGCCACACCTGATGCAGATTATATGGATAAAGTATTTACTGATTTTGGCTTCTCTAAGCTTAAAAAATTCAAAGGTAAAGACATTGTTTATTATAACCAAAACGATATTCATTTTTTATTAAATAACGAGCGCGAAGGTTTTTCTGCAGAATTTGCTAAAAGCCATGGTCCTGCTATTTGTTCAATGGGTTGGCGTGTTGAGAATGCGCAAAAAGCATTTGAAACAGCAGTAGAGCGTGGTGCAAAACCAGCGACCGACTCAACGCATAAAAACATGCCCTACCCTGCAATCTATGGTATTGGCGACAGCCTAATT
The DNA here is from genome assembly GCF_014164085.1 of Pseudoalteromonas sp. SG45-5. Classification (NCBI taxonomy): domain Bacteria; kingdom Pseudomonadati; phylum Pseudomonadota; class Gammaproteobacteria; order Alteromonadales; family Pseudoalteromonadaceae; genus Pseudoalteromonas; species Pseudoalteromonas sp. SG45-5. The sequence goes on from NZ_JACJEM010000001.1 coordinate 116,563, forward strand.
TACTTTATTGAACAATTTGGCGACAAAGGTACTATTTACGAAAGTGATTTTGAAGACCTTGAAACGCAAAATGTTGTTGAAGATAAAGGCTTTATCCGAATCGATCATTTAACGAATAATGTTTATAAAGGCACCATGGAAAAATGGGCTAACTTTTATAAAGACGTATTTGGTTTTACCGAAGTGCGCTACTTTGACATTAAAGGTCAAAAAACAGCACTCATTTCATATGCACTTAAATCTCCTTGTGGCACCTTCTCTATTCCGATAAATGAAGGCAAAGGTGATAATAACAACCAAATTGACGAATATCTTGGTCAGTACAATGGCCCAGGCGTTCAACATTTAGCGTTTTTAACCGATGACTTAGTAAGCTCTCTTGATAAGCTGGATAAATCAACAATTGCTACTTTGGATATTATCCCAGAGTACTACGATACTATTTTTGACCGTGTACCTTGGGTTGCTGAAGATAAAGAAAAGATTCGTCAGCATCAAATACTCGTTGATAGCCAAAGTGAAAATTGTTACTTATTACAAATTTTCTCTAAAAACTTATTTGGCCCAATCTTTATAGAAATGATCCAACGCGTTGATGATGGTGGTTTTGGTGAAGGTAACTTCCAAGCATTATTTGAATCAATCGAACGCGACCAAGAGCGTCGCGGCGTTTTATAAAACATTTGAGTAAATTAAAAGCAGCGAAATTCGCTGCTTTTTGTCGTTTTAATATTTAAAAAGTATTGCGCTGAGTACAAGTATGATTAAATAAACTGTACTTTATCGCTATACCGTAAAATCCAAAGGAAATGTAATGAGCCTAATTAACGAAACCCACGATATTAATTTAATCAGCTGGGTAGAATCAGCTAATGTTGATAACTGCGACTTCCCTATTCAAAACTTACCGTTTGCAGAGTTTCGTCGTAAAGGCGCTGATGAAGCCTTTCGTGGTGGTGTTGCTATTGGCGACCAAGTAATTGATTTAGCAAAACTGAGCAAATTAAACGTTTTAACAGGTGATGCTAAAACAGCCGCTAATGCAGCAAGTGAAGCCACCCTAAATACGTTTATGGGTTTGGGTCAACAATACTGGTCAGCACTGCGTTTAGCGCTTTCAAAAGCACTACGAGTAGGCTCCGAGCATCAACAAACGCTGAGCGATGCGCTTGTCTCACAAGCTGATATTGAGTTTTCACTCCCTTGTCGTATCGGAGATTACACCGATTTTTACACGTCAATCTACCACGCAACCGCTGTGGGCAGCTTATTTCGCCCAGATAACCCATTACTGCCAAATTACAAATGGGTACCTATTGGTTATCACGGACGTTCTTCGTCTATTGATGTATCGGGTCAAACATTTCACCGCCCTAAAGGTCAAACTAAAGCACCTGATGCAGAAGTACCGTCATTTGGTCCATGTAAGCGCCTTGATTACGAGTTAGAACTTGGTATTTATTTGGGTAAAGGTAACGCACTGGGCGATGCAATCGTTATTGAGAATGCTGAAAACCATGTGTTTGGTTTTTGTGTATTTAACGATTGGTCTGCGCGCGATTTACAAGCATGGGAATACCAACCGCTTGGCCCATTTTTAGCTAAAAACTTCGCATCTACTGTCTCTCCGTGGATTGTAACAACTGAGGCTTTAGCTCCTTATAGAACAAGCTGGACGCGTGATGAGAACGATCCGCAACCTATGGATTACTTAGAATCAAAAGCGAACCGTGAGCAAGGTGCTTTTGATATACAAATGGATGTTAAAATCCAAACGCAAAAAATGCGCAATGAGGGTCACACGCCAACGCGTGTATCAACATCTAGCTTTAAACACTCATACTGGACTGTAGCGCAAATGGTTACTCATCACACGGTAAATGGCTGTAACTTCATGCCTGGTGACATGCTGGGCTCAGGTACGCAATCAGGCCCTACCCATGAAGAGGCGGGCTCTTTGCTTGAACTATCTCGTGGTGGCAAAGAAAAAATCACGCTAAGTAATGGTGAGCAACGAAGCTTTTTAGAAGATGGCGATAACGTTATTATGCGTGGTTGGTGTGAAAAAGAAGGCTATGTACGTATTGGCTTTGGTTCAGTAGAGAGTACGGTACTGCCAACTAAATAACCTGAATTCTGGATAATAAATCTATCTCGAGCAGCTATTTTCAGCGCTAACTGCGTTGAGTTCAGGTTAAATAGTATAAAAAACACAATGAGTTATAAATGGGCTGCTGAATAAAAGCAGCCCTTTTTTATTAATTTTTGAGTGGTTACAATTTATTTCTGGCTTTTTAGGCTCAGATTGATATCTTAATTCGGTTAATAGCCAGTGTTTATATGCCATGTTAGTATTTATAAAATCTTTTTATCATAAATTTTTCCCAGCTCGTCAGCTGCTTATTCGTCAAAATGGCGAAGTTAAGCATGTTCTTTTAGCACCTTGGCTTCAATTTTTTGCTGTATTGCTTATTTTAGGAACTGTCACATGGATGAGTATTTCTAGTTTTCGTGTTTATTCGCAAACAAATCAGATCTCAAATATTGAGCAAAGCCAACAAGATAAGCAAACTCTTTGGAAGAAAAAAACGAGTGATCAACACGCACTTTACATAAAGCAACTAGAACAACTTGAAGTGCTAGAGCAAAAACAGGCGCTGCTACAAAATATGATCGAATCGTTGCCGGCCTCTATTAGTAAAGAGTCCATAAAACTTGATACCGATCTAAAATTACCAATCAACGAAAATGAAAACGAATTTCATGAGCCGTTAATAGATGATAACGCACAAGAAAACGCTGCGCTCACATTAAATACAACGGTTGACTTTGCGCAGCGAACAGCACATTTAAACCTGCAATACGAAAATAGCTTTAGTCAACTCGATGAGCAAATAAGCATTCGACGTAAAGCTATTGTAGCAATGTTAAAAGGCGCGGGTCTTGAATCAGTGCTTGAAAAGCGTTTAGCGTTAGGCGATCAAACAGTTGCACAAGGTGGTCCTTTTGACACATTTGACGAAACTAAAATACCTAAGCACTTTCTAGCGGTTGTAGACAAATTATTATTATTAAATAACTTAGAAAGCTTTTTAACTGAGTTGCCAAACACGCTTCCATTACCTGCTAAAAAGTATTATATCTCAAGCGGTTTTGGTCTTCGTAACGATCCTATGAACAGTCGTCATGCGTTTCACAAAGGGGTGGATTTTGCAGGTTGGCATAAAACAGAAATATTTGCTCCAGCAGACGCCGTAGTACTTAGAGCTGGCCGTAATGGCGGTTATGGTAACTTTATAGAGCTTAAACATAAAAATGGCTTAGTAACACGTTTTGGCCACTTAAATAAAATTAATGTGAAAAAAGATCAAACAATTTCTAAAAATGATGTTATTGGTTTAATGGGCAGTACAGGACGAAGTACTGGCACTCATTTACACTACGAAGTGTTACTTAATGGCAAACAAGTCAATCCTCTAAAAATAACAAAGGCGTTTTCTAGTGTTCAGTAAAAAAAAGCAGAAAGTAGATAATTCATCTTTAAAAAGAGTATCTCATACTCCTTCAATTATTTCTGAAGATGTACGTATGACGGGCACATTAATCAGCCAAGGCGAAGTACAGTTAGATGGCCGCATTGATGGCGATATTAAAGCTGAGCATTTAGTTATAGGCTCTACCGGTATTGTCGAAGGTGTAGTTGAAGCTAAAAGTGTTGTCGTTAAAGGTAAAATTATTGGCACTCTCAATGCGAGTGAGGTGAAAATTCAAGAAAGTGCGCATGTGCATGGCGATGTATTTCACGATACATTGAGTATTGATGCTGGGGCTATTATTGAAGGCAGTTTAAAACAACGCTTCGAAAAAGAAGAAGTTGAGCTTATTAGTGATAAGCTAAAACCAGCAAGCGAAGCCAAAATATTATTAGAGGAAGATAGCAGCAGCTTGTCATTTGTAAATAAACAAGCTACTGATAAAATTTAAGTTACTTTTTCTCAGTAATGTACATTGTAATATCTGCAGTGAAAACAAGCTCATTGCGGGTATTATAAAGTTTTACAGGCACCACCAAGTCTTCTTTATCAACCCATTTATGCGGTAAATCAATTTCAGCAATTGCTGTCACATCTGTATCCACTTTAGCTAAATACTGAACCGTCATACCTTTAGGGATCCAGCGATGTGTTTTAACTGGCACAGTGGCATCCACCATAACGCCAGCACACAACTCAGCTAAGTTACACTGGGCAATAGCATGAATAGTTCCAATGTGATTATGAACACTACGACGGTTTTTAACCACTGCGCTACAATGCCCTTCTCGCAAATCGAGTACATAAGGCTTCACAGAGCCAAAGTAAGGCGCTTTAAAGCAAACAGCTTTAGTAAAAAGCCAATTACCAAAAGGTAAACGCTTAAACCTAAGCCACGTTTTTACAAGTGCGGATTTATTACTCATTATTATTTTCCATCAACGGTTACTTTTTTCAAATTAACACATCAGACCAGTTTAAAAAAGTGCATTTACTTTGCCTTTTAGCTTAATGTAAATAAAAAATAGAGCGGATAGCATCCACAGGGGTCATAAGCCCTTTCTTTTTTATGGGCGCCCACCTAAAATACTCGGCAAAAGGAGATTCAATGCAAACACAGCCCGCAAAACCAAATACGACTTTGTTACTTATCTTAGCGTTACTCGTTATATTTTGCCCTATGGCAATCGATATTTACTTACCCGCCTTTCCTACTATTGCAGAGCAATTTGCAGTTACAGAACAACAAGTACAACAAACCGTTGCTATTTTTATGTTAACTGTTGGTTTAGGTCAATTAATTGCGGGACCGCTGGCGGATAGATTTGGTCGAAAACCTGTGGCTATTGTTGGAGTTAGTTTATACGCAAGTTCGGCATTGCTCGCTTACTACTCGCCTTCTTTTGATGTATTGATGATTGCACGCGCCTTTCAAGGTTTAGGAGCGTGTGCCACCTTTGTTGTCGCATTTGCGATAGTACGCGATAAATATGGCCCAGAACGCAGCGGGCAGATGATCACCTATCTAAATGGGATTGTGTGTTTTATTCCTGCAATGGCGCCTATTTTAGGTGCATGGCTGACCGTACAGTTTGGCTGGCGTATGAATTTTATGTTTTTAACCGTTTTTGCTATTGTCGGCCTTATTGTCACACTATTCTTTTTTAGAGAAACACGCCCAGCCGATAGCCATTATCAAGGCCATATTTTAGATTTACGTCGCTTTACCCCGATTATTAAAACACCGGTATTTTTATTTAATAGTCTAATTTGTATGGTCGCGATGTCGGCTATTTTGGTTTATGTAACACTCGCGCCTGGCTGGATCATTACACATTTAGGTGGCACGGTAGCTGATTTTACCTTTTGGTTTACGTTAAATGCTGTAATAAGTATTGTCGCGAGCTTTATATTACCAACGTACATTAAACGAAATAGCCAGCAAGCTTTGCGACTCGGTGTAAGTTTGTTGGTTTTTTCAGGTTTATTAATGCTTGCTCTTAGCAGTATAGAAACGGCGTTTGCACTTATGTTACCTATTTTAATTGCAGCATTAGGGTTTGCGTTAAGTTTAGGCTCTGCAGCAGGTATGGCTCTATCTAGCTTTCCTAAACAAGCAGGTACAGCCTCAGCATTACTGGGGGCAATGCAAATGAGCGGGGCCAGTATACTTGTCGTTTTAACTCAATTTTTAGGGCTAAGTACACCTTGGTTAATTGCTTTTCACCTTTTATTATTGGTGCCACTTTGGTTTATTTTAATGACTAAAAAAGCCCATACTTTACATCCGGCTAAAAGCGCATGATGATCAACCCTGACTTTTTACTCTCGTTTTTATTGGCTAGCTTTTTAATGGCGGTTGCACCGGGTCCATCCAATGCTTTTTTAATGGCGCAAACATTTGCTAACGGGCGCAGTGCAGGCATGCAAAGTGCCTTTGGTTTTGCTTTAGGCGGCGTAGTACATACTTTTTTAGCGGTAGTTGGTTTAAGCGCACTACTAAAAGCATCCGCTACAGCGTATGCAACAGTACAATATGCAGGAGCTGCATATCTGTGCTATTTAGGGCTTATGATGATTAAAGGCACATTGCGCAAGCGTCAGCCAGCAGCTCATAATGAGCAATGTGATAAACCTCACGTGAGTACCAGCAAAAAAAGTAATGTGATGTTCCAAGCCATGATGACTGAAGTATTAAACCCTAAAGTTGCATTGTTTTTTATTGCGTTTATTCCTCAATTTGTAGATCCCACACTTTCATCTGCTACTTTACAACTGGCTTTTTTTGGCTTGCTCTACCCTATTTTTGCTTTTCCGATTGACTGCACGTATATTTATTTTGGCGATAAAATAGCACAATTTTTTAGAAGTAATCCCAATAGCCAACTTTGGATTGATAGGATCACCGGCTTAGTGTTCATCGCCCTTGCTATCAATCTATTATTTTAACTAACCTGCACTTTGGTTAACTAAAAAAAAGAATCAACATGGAACAAAAAAGACAGTCTCTTCCCGCGCAAAAAAATATCGCATTAGTTGCCCACGACGGTAAAAAAGCAGCATTAAAAGTATGGTGTGAAAAACACAAAAGCATACTAAGCAAGCACACTTTGTATGGCACCGGTACGACGGGGCATTTAATCCAAAAAACCACTGGTCTTGATGTAATTCAACTTTTAAGTGGCCCAATGGGTGGCGATCAACAATTAGGAGCAAAAATAGCAGAACATGAAATACATGTTTTGATATTTTTTTGGGATCCGTTGGCATCGCAACCTCACGATCCTGATGTTAAGGCATTGCTTCGTTTAGCGGCTGTTTGGAATATACCCGTGGCGTGTAATGAGGTCAGTGCTGATATGCTATTAAGCTCACCGCTTATGGACGTTGAGCTTGAACGTACTTTGCCAGATTACGAAAAATACCTCGCAACCCGACAAATAGATATATAAATTTTTAAGCTACTTATAAAGCATGCTGGCCCATTTAGTTAGGCCAGCAGTTACACTACCAAAGTGATCTCCATTAACCATTTTTATATCACCTAAATGCTCGCTCAACGCGGCTTTAATTAAAGGTGACTGTGCACTACCACCTGTTAAATAAATAACGTCTGGGATAGTTGCAGCGTCACTGATGGCTTGTTTAGCAAGCGTCACAATTTGACTAATGCTACTCTCTACCGCAACAGATAGATCGTGCACTGATAGATTTTTATAAAGATCTTTATCTAAAAAACTTAAATCACAGTTAAATTCGCTTGCTGATGAAAGGGCTATTTTTGCAGCCTCACCTTGCTGTACTAGCTGATGACCTTGTTTATTTTGCTGTAAATGCATTAAACGTTTATAAAGATCTGGTGCACTTACGTCACGTAATTGTGCATTTAGCTCACGGGTATGGCTTTCGCTATAAAATTGGCTTTGTAAGTTTACGTCATTAATTTTACACGCTTGCCAAAATGCCTGATTTGGTAATGGTAATCCCGATTTAAACGTACTACCTAACCCCAGTAATGGCATTAAGCCGTGGTAACTCAGTGCAATATCTAAATCATTTCCACCAACACGTTTACCACTGTGCGCTAAAAAATCAGTATCACGTTCACTGTTGCCCCTAAAGCTTGGCCCCATTTGTACAAATGAGCAGTCACTTGTGCCCCCACCAATATCTATAACAAGTACCTTTTGATCGTGTGTCAAATCACTTTCGTAATCAATACCTGCGGCAAGTGGCTCATATAAAAAGGCAACATCTTTAAAACCAGCACGTTTGGCCGCACGCTCTAAAATACCCACGGCTTGTTGATTTGATTGCTCACCACCAACGGCCTGAAAATTTACCGGGCGACCAATCACTGTTTGTGTCAGCATTTTGCCTAAAGAGTGCTCAGCGCGCTGCTTAATTTTTAAGATCATTGCCGTAGCAATGTCTTCAAAAAAGTTAATTTGACCTTGTTTTAAACCTGTTGCACCAAAAAATGATTTAGGGGATTTAACAAAATAGCCTTCTTCAGGAAACTGCACGTACTCGCTAATCGCTTCACGACCAATAAATAGGGTGTCATCTGAGGGATGTAAATCAAGATCTGACTTAATACGGGGTAAGGTATTTAAAAGGGCTTGGCGTTGCGATATAAAGTCGTGTTCGTGAGCCGTGCCATGTAAATGCTTAGCAACAAAATCAACCACCAGCGCACTGTGATGAGTGTAAAGTGTAGACGGTAAGTAATGCTTCCCTTGCTCTAGCGGTACCAATTGAACATTACCTTCGTTCATTACACCCATAGCACAATTAGAACTACCGTAATCAAAACCTACAAACATACTTCACCACACATTACCAAAAAGGCCGCGCAATTTAGCACACTTTGTGAAAATTATAAACGCTATAAACTATCTCTTACTCGTAAAAAACTGGCAAATCGCGGCAAACCATTTTTTGTTAAGCCATGAAACCGATACGTTACAGTGCTGCCAATCTCGGGCGGAATGGAGCGCTCAGCATCACTAAACCCAGTACCTATAGAAAACACCTGCCCTTGTGCTGTTTTTACCCTTAATGCACCTAGCATGCCTTGATACTTACCTTTACCTGGTAGATGTGCAATCACCACCGCTTCAGCATCCAAATAAGGCTTTAACTTTAATAATGTATTACTGCGCCCTGAACTATGTTTAGCAGAGGCTAAATGAAGCATTACACCCTCGCCGCCTTGTTGAGTGGTTTGTTTGAAGTACTTGGTGAGCTGTTCATTATTAGCAAAGCGGAATTGCTCGACTGCATCAATATGAGGGGCGTTTAAACGAGTAATAAGCTTACTATAATTTTGGTAGCGAATACTAAAAGGCAAAGCTGCATCAGGCATATCAAATACTTTATAAGTAATTGTTTGCCAATCATGGTTATTAGGTTTTTTTGTTCTTACGATGCCGCTCACCAGTGCGAAGTTTTCGCGCTCTACCCAAAGCTCCCCATCAAGCCATATATTTGGTAAAGGGGCTGTAAACCAACTCGGCGCATTTATAATATTACCTTTACGAGTAACAAACTCAGTGCCAGTCCATATGGCTCTTACGCCATCAAACTTTTCACTGACTAAATACTGACTGACCTCGTAATGCTTAGTTTCGTCGTATACTTTAGCTAATAAAACAGACGGTTGTGCTGCACTTATACATTGCGTAAAAAGTACCGCTATAATTAAAAGCATGTATTTAATCGTCATTATTGGCGCATCCAAGCTAGAAAAGTTGGCTTAAACTATAGTTGAGATTGCACCCATTGCCAAAACTCACCTAAGTTATTCATACAGTATGTAACATGACTAAAGTCATGGCTTTGAGTATGTTTATTAGCAATAGCGACAACACGTAAAGAGGCATTGTTGGCCGCCGTAACGCCGGTGAATGTATCCTCAACAGCAATTGCATTGCCTGCCTGTATATTTATCTGCTTAAGCGCGAGAGTGTAAGGATCCCCTGCTGGCTTTGGATTCACTACATCATCTTTTGTCACAACCGTGTCAAATAATTCATAAAAGCCTAAACCTTTGAGTATTGGTATGGCCTCACTTTTAGCACTGCCTGTCACTAACGCCATTTTAAGTCCACTATTTTTTACCGCCTTTAAGGTTTGCTCAGTAAATGGCATAAGCGCTGGTAAATGTGTTATTACATATTCACCAAACAAGCGGTATTTTTCATCTGCTAAAAATTGTGCGGTTACTGATAAGTTATGCTCTTGTTTAATTTCAATTGCGGCCTCTAAAGTCGGACGACCTGAAAAACGCTGACAAAAATCATCTTCTGCATAACTAACGCCATAAGGCTTAAGTAATTTACTCCAACATACAAAGTGCATACTTTCTGAATCGACTAATGTGCCGTCCATATCAAATAATATTGCTTTTAAAGTCATCCTTATTCCTTATTTAACCTGAACTCTGGTTAAGACATTTACTAACATATTGAATTATAGTGATATTTAAATTTATTTTCTCTATCCAGAGATTTTCAGTGAAAGCAAGGCGAATTTACGCGTCAATAGCGGGCCTATTGCAAGTAAATTCAACGCAGTTAGCGCTGAAAATAGCTGCTTGAGATAGATTTATTGTCCAGAGTTCAGGTTATTTAACTTGAGCTAAATTTTGGCAATAAAAAAGGCGCTTTAAGCACCTCTATCATTAACATTATACCAATTGCATTAAATTAGTGATCTATTATAGCGATAAGAAAATAGTGCAATAACAAGGCTAAAATTATGATACATATTGTTCTATATAAATAATTTTTAACGTAGTTAGTGAGTTATTTAATACGCTAGAATGATCATGTTTTTTATAAAATTGGTATTATTCAGTTAAACCAGCTGGCGGCTCACCGATAGCTTCTTCACCCGTTTCAATATCAACAAGTTCATAACCACGTGCTTTTCGCACGACTTTAAGCACCGGTTTTTCAAATGCTGTTTTTAAGCGCTCCGAGTCATCTTTTAATTCATCAAGCGTTGTTCCAAAAGGCGCAGCCCCCGTTTCAGACCAATTAATTACTTTACCATTTAGGTTATATTCTACTTCGTGTATTTGGTACTGTGCTGCTTCATCTTTAGTCGCTTCACAAAAAATCACACGGTAATTCCAAAATCCAGCCATTGTTTTATCCCATTAAATTAATTAGCGCTACTTTACCAGCTTTATAAAAACATAAAAGCCTGCACAAGGCAGGCTTTTAAAAATTAATATAATTTAGGGTTATCTTTAGAAGAAGTTAACTTTAAATTCAGCACCAACATAGCGTTCTTCATTAACAATACCTGTATTGTTATTAAAATCGACTGCGCCAATTACTTGCTGCTCGTCAAATAAGTTACGAACAAAGGCAGCAACTTCATATTCGTAGTCGCCTTCAGACCATGTGTAACCAGTACGAAGGCCTGTTTCAACAAGTTCTTTACCTTCAAATTCTACTGATTCATAAAGGAACATATTGATTTTACTACGGTAAGAAATATCACCGCTAGCGAAGAAGTTACCATCGGCAAGCTCTTTAGTATAACGAAGTGTAAAGTTCGAGATCCACTCTGGTGCGTGCGGTAAGCTGTTACCATTAAGGATTGCGCGATCTTCAGGTCCAAATGCACCTGCGACTTGGAAAGTTGGGTCTGTAACTTTACATTGAGCACAAACGGCTACAGCTAAACCGTTATCTTTAATTTCTGTTTTATTGTAGCTTAAGTTAAATGATGCATTGAATTCATCGCTTAATACCCATTGAGTATCTAACTCAAAACCATATCCCGTCGTTTTATCTGCATTCACTAAACGGTTAAAGTTAGCACCACCACCAACGGCAGTAAGTTGTTGGTCGTCCATTGTGTAGTAAAAAACAGTTGCATTAACACGGCCTTGACCGTCTAAAACGTCTGATTTAATACCTGTTTCGTATGACGTTACTGTTTCTGATTCAGCTGTTGTTACATCATCACCAAACAAAATTCGACCTTGTAAACTCGGTGCGCGGAAGCTGTTTGCTATACGGCCGTACCAGTTAACGTCATCGTTTACTTTGTAATTTGCAGATAAATCCCAGCTAACGTGGTCATCACTTACATCACGCTCTACAAGTAAAGCACCACCACCAATTGGGCTAAGTGTACGGTCAGCTACAAAATCTTTATCATCATCAGAGTAACGAAGACCCGCTGTTACTTTTAAATCATCAGTAAAAGTATAATCTACTGAACCAAATATAGCCCAAGCAGTTGTATCTTGTTGCTGGCGAACAAAGCCATTTAAAGTGCCATTACTTGATGTATCGTAACTAAAGTTTTCAATTGTTAGTTCTTCATCAAAGTAAAATACACCCACTTGATAATTTAAGTCGCCATCGAAATTACTTGATAAACGTAGCTCTTGCGTTAACTGGTCGTGATCAGGAATACCATCGGCACTTTCTGAAGAGAAAGGGATGAAACCAGGTCCCATATTAACGGCAACACTATCAATAGAGTAACCACCATAACCACCATCGATATCACCACGTGAGTATATTTCAGCACTTTCCCAAGCAGAAATTGACGTAATTGTGTGGTTTTCAAGTTCCCATTCAAGCTTTAAACTTACGCCTTCAGACTCTACTTGTTGAGTAGAGCGTGATGCCGCATCTTGATAAACAACATCGTTTTCAAAATTATCGACCAACTCGTTAGTACCTGGTTTAATTACGTTTGCACGAAAGGCAATGGGTGAACCATCTAAATCACGTGTGTGATAGTTTAATAAAGCACTGAAGTCATCGCCTTCGTATAAAAATTGAACTCGCGCTGCTTTTTCAGTGTATCCACCTTGCTCATCTTTAGCCTCAAAGCCTGGCGCTTGGTTATCAATGTAATCATCTTTGTCTTGCCATAATAAAGACACTCGAGCAGATAAGCGATCTGTTAAAGCACCGCCAACAGCGCCACTTGTATCTATAGCACCACGACTTCCATAAGAAACAGAGCCATAGCCATCAAACTCTTGACTTGGTTTAACTGTATCAAACTTAACAAGACCAGCCGGTGTATTACGGCCAAACAATGTACCTTGTGGTCCACGTAAAACCTCTACGCGTTCAACATCAAATACAGGGAAACCTTTTAAAATAGCATTTTCTTGAACTACTTCATCAACTACAAGAGAAACAGGTTGTGATGCATTCAAATCAAAATCGGTATTACCTAAACCACGAACATAAAAGCGTGGGAATGAACGACCAAATGAAGACTCAATAGATAAACTTGGAATTTTTGCATTTAAAAAACGAATATCCATACCAGCTGAGCTGTAGGCGTCAAGATTATCACCTTGCAGTGCAGATACTGCGACAGGAACTTCTTGTGCGTTTTCTACACGTTTACGAGCTGTGACTTGAATAACTTCTAATTGGTTACTTTTTTTAGCTGTTTCTTGCGCAGCTAAAGAAGAAAATGAAGTACCTGCTACTGCAGAGAACAACGTTGCATTGATTAGGGTCGCTAACGTAGATCTTTTCATTGCTTTCATGTTGGGTTTAACCTTTTGTGTGCACTCTTATTCAACGGTTTATGTGTTGCGCAATTTATACCATGGAGGTAAGTTGCGGGCTCGGCCAATTTTTCGCGTCTTGCTATATGCTGCGCGGACCTTATTATCGAGAGTACAAAAACGATGTGATAAGGCTGAACGAACGCTGGAGATTATACCACTGCCAAATAATTTTACTGCATAAAATTGTAAACTTTTTTGTAACATTTAACTACAATTCACGCCATTTTCATACACTTTAGCGTCTAAAAGCACGAAAAAGAGGACATATGTCCTTCCTTGGAAAGCGGCTATTAAAGTAGCGAGTTTGGTTTTTATAACGAAAATTAAAAATAAAAAACCGCACGTAGCGGCTTTGCTATTTTTAATGACGAAATGTTTTTAGCTACGCTTAAATGCAATCTCACCGTCTATATGAATATCTCTTTGAGGAAAAGCGATGACAACATCATGCTCTTCAAATACGGCATAAATACTAAAGCGAATATCACTGCGTACTTTTCTGAGCATAGTTTCAGACTCTGCACACACCCAAAAAATAGCATTAAACACCAGTGAGCTATCAGCAAAGTCATCAAATAATACCGTCGACTTTGGATCACCTAATATAGCTTCGTGATCATCGAGCACTTGCTGAATTAATTTTTTAACCAGCAACACATCTGATCCATAAGCAACCCCCACACTTACGGCTGAACGTGCATTACCATCAATTAATGTCCAGTTAGTCACCGTGTTTTCTAATAGCTGACTATTGGGAATAAGCATATGCACACCATCGTTTCGGCGAATACGTGTTGAGCGCGTATTTATTGTCTCTACGACTCCTTTTGCATTACCGACTTCTAAAAAGTCACCAATACGAATTGGCCGCTCCCACATAAGTATCCAACCACTTATAAAGTTGTTGATAATATTTTGCGCACCAAAACCAACACCAATAGCGATAGCACCCGATACAAATGCAAATGCAGTAACAGGAATGCTAAGCACTTCTAAGGATGTAAAAACCAAAATAGCGATACTGATAATAAAGTAGATACGTGTAAATAAATGCACTGCGTCTGGACTTAATTTTTTTGCCAATAAGGTTTTTTTTATTAACTTACCAATACGCGTAACAATAAACCAAATAGCAAAGAGTATTAAAGGCACTTTAATTATCTTGGCTACGGTAATGTGTACATCGCTGTAACTAAATACAACAAAGGCGAGAATTTGGTTTATGTATTCTAACGTCATTTATTTTCCAAATAAGCAGGAGCGCTTTAAATTAAGTCGCTATAAAGTAAGATTTTAACATTAAATTAGCGCGCTATAATATAACTAAAACGTGCAGTTAATAAGTTCAACATATGCTTTATGTACAATTTATTAACTCTTTATGACTTTAGCCGTAGTTAACTCCTAATACACAAACAACCTCCTTTTTTATATTTTAAAGTAGCTCAAATAATATTATTTAGGGCTGCTTTTCCTTCTAAATGCTCATTATTAGTTAATTTGCGCCCAAATAGCGCTTAATACCGATAAACTTTATTGTATATAAATCAAAATTTGATAAGTTAGCTGTGTTTTTCAACTCGCAAAGCCTATTCCGGCTAATCTTTCTATGGAGTTATTATGCGTAAGACACTGATCGCCACTACTATTGCTAGTACCCTATTACTATCTGCCTGTTCATCAGATGAAACAAAAAACACGGCAAAAGAAGACACTGCACAAGTGCAAGATATTAACGCAAACAATGTTTTATTTAAACCAAGCCCATTACAGTACATGGCCCCTGAGTTTAATAAGTTTGGCACTAAAGATTACGAAGCTGCATTCGATGCAGGCATTGCACAACACACAGCGCAAATTCAAGCTATCGCTAATAACTCAGCTCCAGCAACATTTGAAAACACATTAGTTGAAATGGAGCTGTCAGGCGAGTTATTGAATCGTGTATCAGCCGCATTTTATAACTTATCTGGCTTGATCTCAGATGATGAGTACCAACGCATTGATGAAAAAATGGCGCCTGTATTATCGGCTCACTCAGATGATATCTACTTAAATGGTGCATTATTTAAACGCGTACAAACAATTTACGACAACCAAGATAAATTGAACGCAGAAGATCAACGCTTAGTTGATTTTTACTACAAGCAGTTTGTAAAAGCAGGTGCTAAATTAAACGATGCTGAAAAAGCTAAAATGCGTGAAATTAACTCAGAGCTAGCTCAGCTATCGACTGCGTTTTCACAGAACATTTTAAAATCGTACAAAGAAGACGTTATTTTAGTTACTGATAAGAGCAAATTAGCGGGTCTTTCTGAAGGTGAAATTGCCGGTCTTGCAGCTTCTGCTAAAAAAGCGGGCAAAGACGGCTACATGATCACGCTAGTAAATACAACGCAACAGCCAATTTTAAGCAGCCTTGAAAACCGCGACTTACGTGAGCAAGTTTTTAAAGCTTCTGCAAACCGTGCTGCAAAAACTAACGGCCCTATCATTATCAAAGAAACCAACCTACGCGCTCAAAAAGCTGAGCTTTTAGGCTATAAAGATTGGGCTTCTTATGTAATGACATCACGTATGGCGCAAACCACTGATAATGTATATGGCATTTTAGATGATCTTGCACCAAAAGCAGTTGAAAAAGCGAAAATAGAAGCTGCCGCCATTCAAAAAGTAATTAACGATTCTGGCGAAAGCTTTGAGCTTAAACCATGGGATTGGACTTTTTATGCTGAAAAAGTACGAGCAGAAAAGTACAATTTAGACCCTGCACTTGTTAAGCCATACTTTGAGATGCAGTCGGTAATTCACGACGGTTTATTCTTCGCAATGAATAAACTTTACGGCATTACATTTAAAGAGCGTAAAGACCTGCCTGTTTATCATGAAGACGTAACTGTGTATGAAGTATTTAACGCTGATAACAGTGCCATTGGCTTATTTTACTTAGACCCTTACGCACGTGAAGGTAAACGTGGCGGTGCATGGATGAGTGCATACGTAAGCGAAAGTGGCTTAAAAGGCACTAAACCGGTTATTTATAATGCGCAAAACATTCCAAAACCAGCAGCAGGCGAGCCTACGTTAATGACGTTTGATGAAGTGTCTACTATGTTCCATGAATTTGGTCATGCTGCACACGGTTTATTCTCAGATGTTAAATACCCAAGCTTAGCGGGCACTGCAACTGCGCGTGACTTTGTTGAATTTCCGTCACAAGCAAACGAAGACTGGATGATCGAACCAACGGTACTTGCTAACTACGCTAAGCATTACAAAACGGGTGAACCAATTCCAAAAGCGTTACTTGATAAAGTGCTTGAATCGCAAAAATTCAACCAAGGTTACGGTACTACTGAGTATTTAGCTGCTGCATTACTTGATATGGAGTGGCATTCATTTGGTTCTGATGAAAAAGTAACTGACGTTCAAACCTTTGAGCAAGATGCATTAGAAAAACACGGTATTGCTTACTACCCTGTACCACCGCGTTATAAGTCAAACTTCTTTAGTCATACATTCGCAGGCGGTTATTCAGCTGGTTACTACGCGTACCTATGGACTGAAGTATTTGCAGCAGATGCCTTTGCACATATGGAAAACAACGGCGGCTTAACACGTAAAAATGGTGACAAGTTCCGTAAAGAAATCCTATCAAAAGGTAACAGCCGCGACTTAATGCAAAGCTACATTGAGTTTAGAGGTCAAAAACCAACTACCGACGCATTACTTAAGCGCCGTGGTTTAGTTGAGTAAATAACTTAATTTATTAAGCTCACTTTTATAAAAGCCCGCTTGCGGGCTTTTATTGTTTATACCCTCACATATAACAGATAAACTGCTGTCATTAATTATTTAAAGATGATGACTATGCGGTACTTATTTGCAGTAACTTTACTTTGGGCATTTTCGTTTAGTTTAATTGGCGTGTATTTAGCAGGTCAGGTTGATGCATGGTTTAGCGTATTAATACGCATCGCACTGGCAACATTAATCTTTTTGCCTTTTTTAAAGTTTAAGCAAACTCCTAGGCCGCAAGCGTTAAAGCTCATGCTGATTGGCGCCATACAACTTGGTGTTATGTATAGCTTTTACTACCACTCCTTTTTATTTTTAACCGTTCCCGAAGTACTGCTATTTACAGTAATGACTCCTTTGTACATTACACTGCTAAATGATGCATTAAACAAACATTTTAACCCACGCTTTTTTATAGTCGCACTTATTGCGGTAATCGGTGCAATTACCATTCGTTACGAAAATCTAAATAGCAATTTCATAATCGGCTTATTATTAGTTCAAGGTGCAAATATAAGTTTTGCTGTAGGCCAAGTAACCTATAAACGCTTAATGATGAACAATCAGCTTGATGATAAAACCGTATTTGGCTGGTTTTTTATCGGCGCATTAATTGTCGCGAGTGTATGTTATGCCTTATTTGGCAACGCAAATAAGCTGCCAAGCACATCAACACAATGGGGCATACTTATTTATCTAGGCGTTGTAGCATCTGGCCTTGGTTACTTTATGTGGAATAAAGGCGCAACGCTTGTCAATGTGGGTGCACTGGCTGTTATGAATAATTTACTCATTCCGGCTGGGATTATTGTTAACGTGCTTATTTGGAACCGAGACGCTGACATAGTTAGGTTAAGTATTGGGGCTGGCATAATGTTAGGTGCATTATTAGTGAATCAAATTTTTAGGGCCTGTTGACCTTTCAGGATTAAAATTTGTTCAATCTAGGGGCGATTTAATCGCGGCGTGAGGTTTGTAACCTAGTGGGCTAAGTAAAAACCGAGCAACAAAGAGTAAATTGCCCCTAGGC
>NZ_JACJEM010000200.1:0-253 GCF_014164085.1 Pseudoalteromonas sp. SG45-5
GTTTTGGACCCACCTGATTCCATGCCGAACTCAGTAGTGAAACGAAACAGCGCCGATGATAGTGTAGCATTTGCTATGTGAAAGTAGGACATTACCAGGCTTCAAATTGTAGAAAGCCCGAATCTGACGATTCGGGCTTTTTTACGTCTGCAGAAAAGTAAAATACGCGCAATTAATACACACTCATATCGCGACACAAAGATAGTGTAGCATTTGCTATGTGGCTCTCCACCGCTGTGGGCACTACGACATC
>NZ_JACJEM010000201.1:0-251 GCF_014164085.1 Pseudoalteromonas sp. SG45-5
ACCCTTTTTCTACTTCAGATTGTGCTTTGTAATGCTTAAGTAAACCTACTGGTGAAAGGGCTTCTTTATCAATATTCGTTGCTAATACGAAGCATGACTTTTGTTCTACAATCTGTTTTATTGCGCTTTCGTTTTCTTCAATTTCTGCCGTGATTTGCCATTCAATATTTTTTACTGGCGCATCTTTTTTAGGTCGCCCTTTACCTTCATAGACTTTATGCTTAATAAATTGCTGAGTCGCTATTTGATGA
>NZ_JACJEM010000202.1:0-251 GCF_014164085.1 Pseudoalteromonas sp. SG45-5
TCTGTACGAGTGCCCACACAGATGATTGCTTTATATTGTTAAAGAACGTTGCGGTTAAAGTTAAACTTTATCTCGCTAGGGCTGCGCATATTACGCTTTCCTATTTTTTTGTCAACACTTAATTTCGGTAAACGTTATATTTATCAACACTAAGTTTTACTTAACACCCTGAGTTGATTGGGTCTCGCTAGGCGTTGACCTTTCCCGTCTCAGTGGGGTCGCATTATAGGGAGATCCGAAAACAGATCAAC
>NZ_JACJEM010000203.1:0-251 GCF_014164085.1 Pseudoalteromonas sp. SG45-5
TTAAAATAAATTCAGAATTCATTGAGCTGTCGAAAGACATAAAACTTTTTAATTGAAGAGTTTGATCATGGCTCAGATTGAACGCTGGCGGCAGGCCTAACACATGCAAGTCGAGCGGTAACAGAAAGTAGCTTGCTACTTTGCTGACGAGCGGCGGACGGGTGAGTAATGCTTGGGAACATGCCTTGAGGTGGGGGACAACAGTTGGAAACGACTGCTAATACCGCATAATGTCTACGGACCAAAGGGGG
>NZ_JACJEM010000204.1:0-251 GCF_014164085.1 Pseudoalteromonas sp. SG45-5
AGTGGTGTGAGCCATTAAGCTAACTTGTACTAATTACCCGTGAGGCTTAACCATACAACGCCAAACGCGTTTTATGTGATAGTGAAACAAGCGAAGAAGTTAATATGACTAAAGTAGATATTACTGAAAGAAAGACTTAAAAAATATTATCAGATATTTTCCAAATTCAAGAGGTGACTCTTAGCGCGTAGCGTTAAAGTTGAGGCACCTTGCGCAAAGAAAATGGTAGCACTACGTGCTTGTCATTAATT
>NZ_JACJEM010000205.1:0-249 GCF_014164085.1 Pseudoalteromonas sp. SG45-5
CGTTGAGGCTGTAGAATTACTCTTTTTAGGAACGTATTCTACTATTTTAAATTGATTGCTTTTTAACCTTGAACCCATCCGTTCGCTGTGATCTAATAGATATTATTCACCCACGGTAAACTGTTATGGCTAACTACAAGCCTGACTTATCCTGTCAAAATAAATTCATTCCTATCAATTTCGCTGAGCAAATTCTGCCTGGCACTTTTGAGTATGCCCTTTGTTATATTGTCGAAAATAAACTCGATT
>NZ_JACJEM010000206.1:0-247 GCF_014164085.1 Pseudoalteromonas sp. SG45-5
TAAATTGCACTATAACGTCGTTAAAAATTTTTTATTTAGAACAACTAGATACAAAAACTTTTGCCTAGTTCTAGCGTAATTTTCTTAACGTTAAATAGACCCCATATATAAGCAGATTGGTATAATACCAATTCCAATAAATAGCTGATCTATTTTACTTGCTAAAACAACCCATTTCTTTGTTGTAAATTTCGCAAAGGGAACAACCATTTACATCAATTTACGCCTAGAACTGAATTATTTTTTC
>NZ_JACJEM010000207.1:0-246 GCF_014164085.1 Pseudoalteromonas sp. SG45-5
AGCCTCTAAAAAGCAAATTCCCATAGCATAAACAACACCAACTCTGATATACCGAGCAGGTAGCGCCTCAGTCCAACAAGCGATTATGCAACACAAACCGCGTGTTGCATAAATACTAAAGTGTTGAACTAAGCCGCTACGCGGAGATCCTATTCTGACCATTTGAGCCACACTTACCTTGGGGTTATCCCATATTTGGAGGTAAGTCATGAATACACTCATTGAACAAGTCAAAACAGAAATAGC
>NZ_JACJEM010000208.1:0-246 GCF_014164085.1 Pseudoalteromonas sp. SG45-5
CAGCGCCTGTTTGGCATTAATGCTACGTTATCGCCCATTTATGGGGAATAACCACACTACATAGGCTCTGCCTTGCCTAAATACCAAACAGACTGCTGCAAATTTAACCTTGAAAGATCAACAGATGTATGGACTCCCACTTCCCTCAGGAGTAACGTAATAAGCGATAAAACTTTTACCAAGGAGCCCATACATGTTTGATTGTAATGTAATCGCAATTGATTTAGCAAAAAATTTATTTCAGGT
>NZ_JACJEM010000209.1:0-246 GCF_014164085.1 Pseudoalteromonas sp. SG45-5
AACAGTTTACCGTGGGTGAATAATATCTATTAGATCACAGCGAACGGATGGGTTCAAGGTTAAAAAGCAATCAATTTAAAATAGTAGAATACGTTCCTAAAAAGAGTAATTCTACAGCCTCAACGAGCCTGTAGATTAACTCGTTTTTTTATTTATTTTTATTGATAAACTAACCATAGCTGAGTTCCTATTTTGGTTCAATCGATTACTGTATTTTATGCAGAATATAAAGTGGGAGTTTGGTGT
>NZ_JACJEM010000020.1:0-69523 GCF_014164085.1 Pseudoalteromonas sp. SG45-5
ATGCGAATAATACACCCTTTATTTTTCGAGTCAACACTTAGTTTTAAACTTTCTTTTGGAAGATTTAAAACCTAAGTTTTATTTAACTCTCTGAGTCGTTGCTGCTTTGCTATGCTTCGGCGTTTCCCGTCTCAGTGGGGTCGCATTATAGGGAGAACAGATTTTTACGCAAGCACTTTTTTAAGAAAACTGTAAATAAAGTGCTGTTCGGTCAGTTACTAACCTAAAGCACCCAAAACTGATAGTTTTATAATCAAATTATGCTTTAGCGGTACTTAAATTAGCGCTACTGTTACACTCATTAATACAAAAACTATTATTTAAAGGTGCAAATATGGCAATCCGTTCTTATAAAGGTGTAACACCTTCGTTTAATGCGTCTGTTTATGTTGATGAGTCATCAGTACTAGTCGGTGATATTACATTAGGCAGTGACTGTAGTGTGTGGCCATTGGTCGCAGCACGAGGTGATGTTAACTATATACGCATTGGTGATCGTACCAATATACAAGATGGCAGTGTATTACATTTATCCCGTGCAACTAAAAGCAACCCTGATGGTTATCCACTTATTATAGGTGACGATGTAACTGTGGGTCATAAGGTAATGCTGCACGGATGTGTATTAGGAAACCGTATACTTGTAGGTATGGGCGCTATTATTATGGATAACGTGGTTGTTGAAGATGATGTAATTATTGGTGGCGGCTCGTTAGTGCCACCAAACAAACGCTTAGAGTCTGGTTACTTATATGTAGGAAGTCCAGCTAAGCAAGCCCGCCCTCTTACAGAGCAAGAACTTGCCTTCTTAAAAATATCTGCCGATAACTATGTATCACTTAAAGATGAATACTTAGCTGAAATCGCTAACTTAAGTTAATAAGCTTACTTCAATTTGGCCTGCCGAGTTATAGCTCTCTTCTTCGATAAGCTCCTCGGCACGTTCTTCGTAATCAAAACGATATTGTTCAAAATACTCTGTTGCATGGCTTTCGTCTGTTAATTTAAGTGTATTTACTTCTATTATACACTCCACCAGCATGCCACTAACTTGTGCAAAAAAGACTAACTGATGATCGGGCTCTCTAAACTCTAGCCTATCTATAAATTGTATTGCCTGATTCATTTAAGCGTTCCTTGTTTAAGCGCATCAACTACGGGGAGTATTTTTGGCATTTTATTACGCCACACATAATATGCTTGAGCAGCCTGACCCACTAACATACCGCTGCCATCTAAAAGCTTAGCGTTAACATTGTGCTGCGCAACCCAATTCATAAAAATGGTATTTTGTAGTGAATAAAACATGTCATAAGCGACTTCACAATTAGTTATGTGTTTTTTATCGAGTGCTGGCAACTCATCATTCATACTGCTAGACGTAGAGTTTATGATTAGTGAGTAATTGCTTACTGGTAAATCATTAAAACCGAAGGCTGATACAGACCCGTATTGAGCAAACAGCTCTGCGAGTTCTTTTGCTTTTTGTGCGGTGCGATTAACGATTATTATTTCCTGAGGGTTATGCTCTAGTAAAGGTAAAATAACACCTCGGGCAGCCCCACCCGCACCAATAATTAAAATTCGCTTATTAGTAATGGCTACTTTATTAGCGAGTAAATCATTTACAAAACCAACACCATCGGTGTTATCACCTAATAATGTGCCATCATCTCGTTTTTTTAGCGTATTAACAGCCCCTACAATTTTAGCTAATGGCGTAAGCTCACTTGCTATTGCATAGGCTTGCTCTTTAAACGGCATGGTCACATTGGCCCCTTTGCCACCTTGATTAAAAAAAGACAATACTGTTTTTTCAAAACTATCGATAGGTGCTAAAATTGCGCGGTAGTCGATTTGTTCACCCAATGAGGCTGCAAATTGTTTATGTATCGCGGGGGATTTTGAATGTTTAATTGGATTTCCAAAAACCGCATATTTGTCCATTTTAAAGCAACCTCTTTGCAGCTATATACTGCCTATTAACGATGATAAATAATATGATTAAACGACTTTTTTCAAAATCTAAATCGGTATCAGTAACACAAGCACCTACGCCAGAAAAAACACCTTACGAAATAATAGGTGGAGAGACAGGAGCTCGTGCTATTTCTAATAGATTCTACGACATAATGGAGACCGATGAATACGCTAAACCATTATATAATATGCATCCTCTGCCATTAGATCGAATTCGCCAAGTATTTTTTGAATTTTTATCTGGTTGGTTAGGTGGACCAGACTTATTTGTTGAAAAACATGGCCATCCAATGCTTCGTAAACGGCACATGCCATTCCCTGTTGATCAAGACCTGCGTGATCAATGGATGCATTGCATGAATAAAGCACTTGATATTGAAATAGATAACCCTTTATTACGAGAAGGCTTGAAGCAATCGTTTGGCCAATTAGCAAGTCATATGATTAATCAACATTAAAACTGAACAACCGTTACTTTAATCTTTTAAGTTTGCGCTATATCAATGCCTCATTCTTCCAAATACAGATAATAACGCTATCTTGTTTGGGAGAGCATTACGCACGTGAAATTAATTCAACATAAAATTTATGCACTGCTAGCACTTACGGGTGTGCTGGTACTTTGTGCAAGCCTGATCAGCAGTTCTAATCAACAGCACACACTTGCTCAGGAAACAATCGCTAGCAATATTAAGTTACTTGCTGATAACTACTTTGATTCCATTAACACCATGATGTTGACTGGCACAATGGCGAATCGTGAAATACTAAGCAGTAAATTACGTAGCCATCCCAACATAGAAGACGCGCATATAATCCGCAGCCCTATTGTAAACAAGCTCTATGGATTAGGCGCTGCTAACCAAACCCCGAGTAATGATGCAGAAATTGCAGCACTTGAAGGCAAAGAAAATCTTTTTATCGAACAGCAACAAGGTACTCGCTATATGACATACTTAAAGCCGATGCTTGCAAGTAGTGATCATAAAGGAACTAACTGTCTTGGCTGCCATCAAGCACAAGAAGGTGATGTATTAGGTGTAGTAAAAATCAGTTATTCCCTCGCAGATATTGAAACAGCTGTAACTCGTAATACACTTATTAATACAGCCCTGCTATCAACGCTCTTTATCACTGCTTTTTTGTTACTGGGTTTACTTTTTAGAAAAATATTTATTAAACGTCTTAATAACATTGATCGCATGATGCATCTCGCCACCAGCAATAATGATTTAAGTCTCAAAATTGAGGATAACAATAACGATGAGTTAAGCTCTTTAGCAAATAGCTTTAACCAGATGATATCCACCTTTAAAGAAAATATTGCGCAAGTTTCACACTCTTCAAAAGTGCTCATTCATTCTGCCGAAGCCATCTATGCATCAGCCGATGCGACTGAACAAGCAATTTTGAGTCAAAAGCAAGGGACAGACTCTGTTGCCGCTGCAATTAATGAGCTTGAAAGCTCTTCTAACGAAGTTAAAAATACCACTCACTTTGCCTCCGAAAAGTCAGAAAGTAGTAATCTGCTTGCACAACAAAGTTTGCGTGTTGCTGAGCATACTGAGATAAGCATAAATCAACTTGCAGATGATGTTCGTAGCGCAGCCCAACAAGTAAGTCAGCTGCAGGCACAAACTTTAGAGGTAGGAAAAATACTTGAAGTGATCAGTAGTATTGCGGAACAAACAAATCTACTTGCACTTAATGCCGCAATAGAAGCGGCTCGAGCGGGAGAAACAGGTCGAGGTTTTGCCGTTGTCGCCGATGAAGTACGCACTTTAGCAACACGTACCCATGATTCTACTGACGAAATTAAACGCACAATTGACAAACTGCAATCGGAAGCGTCGCACACAGTAACAATGATGAGTAACTCATGTGAAGAAGCAGACGATAGAGCGCAACAAGTAAAAAAAGTCGCACAAGCTTTAAAAGATATTTCCTCTCAAATGAGTGAAATCAATCAGCTTAATGTGCAAATAGCGGATGCAACAGAACAACAAAGCTTAGCTGCGGAAGAAATAAACCAAAGTGTGGTAGCCATTAGCGATAATGCGGAGCGATCATTAGTGGATGCCAACGATAATCAAAAAGTAAGTGAAGAACTATTATCACTTGCCCGTTCGCTGGATGAGCAAGTCAGGCGTTTTAAATTAACTTAAAAAACAAGGCGCTAAATAACCTGAACTCTGGATAATAAATCTATCTCGAGCAGCTATTTGCAGCGCTAACTGCGTTGAATTTACTTGCAATAGGCCAGTAGATTAGCGCCTTGTTATTACAATTGCCAGTCTCGAGCAATCAATTGTACAGGTTCACTGCTTAGCCACTCTTGTGGTCGTAAGTAGTACTGATATAAATTAGCTTCTGGACTACCTTGCTCTGGTTTGAAATTATATTCCCAGCGTGCCAATGGTGGCATAGACATTAATATAGATTCTGTACGTCCACCACTTTGTAAGCCAAATAACGTACCTCGGTCCCATACTAGGTTAAATTCTACATAGCGTCCGCGACGGTAAAGTTGAAAATCACGTTGTTGCGCTGTGTACTCATCATTTTTACGACGCTCAATAATAGGTAAATAGGCATCTAAAAAGCCATTACCCACAGATTGCATAAACGCAAAACTCTTTTCAAAGCCGAGTTCGTTTAAATCGTCAAAAAACAAACCACCAACGCCTCGTGTTTCATCTCTGTGTTTTAAATAAAAATACTCGTCACACCATGTTTTGTATTTTGGATAAACTTCACCGCCAAATGGCGCACACAGATCGTGAGCAACTTGATGCCAATGTTGTACGTCTTCTAATACGGGGTAAAAAGGAGTGAGGTCAAACCCACCACCAAACCACCATATTGGCTCTTCGCCTTCTTTTTCGGCTATAAAAAAACGTACGTTGGCATGGCTGGTTGGCACATGTGGGTTTTTTGGATGAATAACTAACGATACACCGCATGCATGAAAGCTGCGCCCTGCAAGCTCAGGTCTATGCGCTGTTGCAGAGCCTGGCATTGAAGCACCAAATACGTGTGAGTAGTTAACTCCACCTTGCTCTATTACAATGCCATTTGTGGTTACACGTGTACGGCCACCACCGCCTTCTGCTCGTTGCCAATTATCTTCTATAAATTTAGCACTGCCATCTGCTGCTTCTAAACCTTGGCAAATAGTGTCTTGCAAAGCCATAAAGTATGCTTTTACTTGATCTAATAATTCGCTGTGCATATTAACCTCTAAATATTTTTCCAGTCATGGCATCTTTAATTGTGCTTGGTTGAGTATTTCCACCTAACGGCTCGTCAACATAAAAACCAACTTGCTCTGCAAATTGCGCTTTAGCTTGCTCAATACTAGTGACCGTTTCCTGACCTGTTAAGTTTGCACTGGTTGATACCAGCGGTTTGCCAAACTCTTGGCACAAACGTTTTACTGTTGGATGGTTTGTTACTCTTACTGCGATAGTATCAAACTGCCCTGTTAACCATTTTGGTGTATTTTTAGAAGCCGGCATAACCCACGTAATTGCAGCAGGCCAACTCGAAAAAATATCAGCGCGTTTATCCATCGGTATTTTTGCGTCATCTACGTATTTTAATAATTGCCCATAGTTATCAGCAATTAAAATAAGGCCTTTTTCGACTGGTCGCTGCTTAATTGCTAATAGTGCTTCAACGGCTTGTTGATTATCTGGATCGCAACCTAAACCATATACAGCTTCGGTTGGGTATAAAATAACTTCGCCTTGCGTTAAGCATGTTATTGCAGTGGGCGTATTTGAAACGTCTGACAAAATAGTCTCCAGAAATAATTAAACGTT
Organism: Pseudoalteromonas sp. SG45-5; assembly: GCF_014164085.1. Taxonomy (NCBI): domain Bacteria; kingdom Pseudomonadati; phylum Pseudomonadota; class Gammaproteobacteria; order Alteromonadales; family Pseudoalteromonadaceae; genus Pseudoalteromonas; species Pseudoalteromonas sp. SG45-5. The sequence continues at coordinate 5,805 of NZ_JACJEM010000020.1, forward strand.
ATTCAGTTGAGGCAAGCTTATGCATGCAACTTTTTTGTGGGCATTGCAATAGTGTACCATTTGCCATATTTCTTTCTATGACGATTGGCCAGTTGCATTCAGGACACGAGTGTTCAACCGGTTTATTATTAAGCGTGTATTTACAGCTTGGGTAGCAATCACAAGAATAAAACACTTTACCAAACTTATTACTACGCGCGACTAAGTGACCTTTTTTGCATTTAGGGCAACTTGGTAACACTTCTTCATTTTGTTTTTCTTCGTTTTCGTTAGCAATATAGTGGCACTGCGGATACCCAGTGCATCCAATAAACATCCCGTAACGACCATTTTTAACCACCAGCGGTTTACTGCACTGCGGGCATGCTGAATCTTCAAGAATTTTTATTTCGTTACTGTCGTGATGTGCCAGCGGTCTAATAAAGTCGCATTTAGGGTAACTTGCGCAACCTAAGAATGGGCCAGACTTACTATTGCGGATCACTAATTCTGAACCACACTGCGGGCATATCTCGTATTCTTTTTCGAGGGCGTGTTTGTTCGCCGAGAAAAGCGAATGGTCGATTTTACTCATGGTGATCCTAAAGGGTTAGTGAATTTTCGCCTAATATACCCAAACCACTTAAAGATACAAGTAATGGTGTGCTTATCCGTTTAAGTAACCTGAGTAATTTACTAAAGGTAATTATTAATGAAGAAGCTCGCTGGGTTCATCAAAAATTAAATCCTCCATTTGTTCATATGCCTTTTCTGAACCGGGGACATTAAATAAAACCATAAGCACAATCCATTTTAAGTCCTCTAAACTTATGTTTAATTTATCAAGTGCGGCTAAGCGATCCATTACCATTTCGCGAGTCACACTATTAATAACCCCTATTTGCTCAATGAACATTAAAAAACTGCGGCATTCAACACTCAGCCTTTGGCATTCGCTTTCAGTAAATATACGCATTGCGTGTTGAGGATTCGCTATAAGATAGGGAGATTCATCATTGTGTTGTAAGTCGGCTAATTGCTCTAGCCAGTCGAGCGCTTTGAATATTTCTGGCTTATTAAAACCCGCACGCAATAACTCATCGGTTAGCTCATTTTGCTCTGCAAAAATATCCGCTTCACTATGAATATAATTTTCAAAAAGATACATAAGAATATCAAACATATTACTTCCCTGCGCTTAACTTAATATAACCGTCTAACACTCGCTCTATCTGATCGTCTAACTCTAAGTCGAGCAACCTAGCGAGTACTTTATCTATTGGCCACTGCGCACGACGCACAATGTCGTCTACGCTAGTTACTTCAAACCCTATACTATTTAAAACTTCGCATTGAGAATTAGCTTGAATAGGCTGCTCTTTAGTATATATATCTTCTTGATAAGTGAAACTCACTTCATCAAGAATGTCGGTTACATTTTCTACCAATTTAGCACCTTGCTTTATTAAAAAGTGGCTAGCCTGCGCTAACGGATTCTTAATTGATCCAGGTACAGCAAACACCTCCTTATTTTGCTCTAACGCATAACGAACTGTTATTAATGAACCGCTTTTAATTTCAGCCTCAACAATAAGCACACCTAACGCGAGCCCAGATATAATACGATTACGACGTGGAAAATTATGTGCATGAGCTGCAGTGCCTGGTAAAAATTCACTCACCAACAGGCCGCTTTCTAAAACTTGGTCTGTTAATAGTTTATGACGCTTAGGATAGTAAACATCAACTCCAGTACCGAGCACTGCGATGGTTTTACCAGTACCTGCAAGCGAGCCTTTATGTGCAGCGCCATCTATACCTCTGGCCATACCTGAAGTAACCGTAATACCCGCTAAAGTTAACTCGTATGCAAACTCTGATGCTATTTCAAGCCCGGTAGGTGTGGCATTACGACTCCCTACAATTGCAATTTGTGGAGTAGATAATAACGAGACATCCCCCCTACAAAAGAGTAATAAAGGAGCACTGGCTATCTGCCGGAGATCTTCAGGATAAAGCGCGTCAAAAATACACACTGCAATGATATGGTGCTGTGCAATTAATTGCTCATAATGACTTACTTGCTGCCAATTAGTATTAAGTAAGTTACTAGCTTGATTAGCGGTTAATCCAAGTTGTAAAAGCTGATCATGAGATAAGTCGAATAAAGACTCAAGGGAATGGTTTGTAGATAATGCTAAAAGAGTTTTTATACCTAACCCTTTACACATATAAAAGGCAAGCCAGTGGGCTAACTTGCCAGATGACTGATCCATGCTCTCTCCTAGAGCACCGACTCGCTACTTCTTAATGAATAACTGCAAAATCTCCAACGCGAATTGGGTGCTGGTTTTTAGTAATTAATGCATAGCTAACTTTGTCATACACTTTAAATACGATTAACTCGCCAACTTTTTCTTTTGGCATAGACCACACAGTGCTATTTTCGTCTGGCTCTAACCCTAAAAGCTCACTCGTACTTGATATAAGCCTTTCTAACTTACTTGAATCCTCTGGGTAACGAGGGCCTCGTTGCCCATCAATTACACCAGGCGATTGGCGTTCAATATCTAACACATGACCAGGTTCAATTTGCTGTTCTGCCCCTAAGTTTAGCACCACAATATCCATTGTGCTGAATTCTCTAACATGATTTGCAGAGGCTATCACTTTGCCCTCTAAAGGCTGTTTAGGTCTATGCATATTAAAATATGCGGGTAACGTTTGTCCCTGCATAGCAGGCAATAAAAAATCACCTTGTTTAATTTCTCGCTTAACCGATTCAACCCTTACTGATGAAGGAATGCCATTACTAATATCGCCCCGTCTAAATACGCGAGCCATGCCGGCATAACTTGCTCGGTTAGCTAAAATTTCATTTGTATCTGGATCGGTGTAAGCCTCACCTTTGTGGTAAATAGCATAAGCCTGATTAAGCTTTAAATCGCCATTAACATATAAAATATGATCGAGAGTTTGAGTCTTCGTGTTTTGGTTGGCACCTAATACATAGGGTTTCCCATCTATTTCTTCGTTATTAAGCGCCTGCTCATAAGTTAGATAAGGTTTAATTAATTCTAACGGCAAAGTCGTCACTGCATCTTTACCTTTAGCAGTAATATAACCTTTTGGCGAAAGCTTTTTATAAGCTTTATTTAACACTAAGCGAGGTGTTCCACCTGCACCATAAACTAAAGTAAGTGCATCCCCAGGATAAATTAGGTGAGGGTTACTAATATGAGAGTTCATTTCCCATAACTTTGGCCATAGCCATGAATCGCTCAAATAAATATCAGAAATTCCCCAAAGCGTGTCTCCTTTTTTTACAACATACTGTTTTGGTGCATCTTTTTTTATTTCGAGCACATCAGCAATTGCAGGAAAAGCAGCACTTAATGCAAACATGGCTGCGACTAACGGAGATTTCATTGAGCTTCCTCATATTGTTTTTTCATTATTATTGACCAAAACCTGTTAAAGGTGAACGTGAATGGCTAAAATAAGAGCATACAATACCCTAAATTAAGCACAAGTGAAAAAGGTAACTATGGCTAGGTTAGAAGTTTTAAGATTTCCGGATGAGCGTTTACGTACAATAGCAACAGAAGTTGTGCAAGTTGACGACCAAGTACGCCAAATTGTTAAAGACATGCTGGAAACTATGTATGATGAAAATGGCATCGGACTAGCTGCTACACAAGTAGACATTCATCAAAGAATTGTTGTGATTGATGTATCAGAAGAGCGAAATGAGCCTCTGGTATTAATTAACCCACAAATCATCAAAAAAGATGGCTCAACCATTAGCGAAGAAGGCTGTTTATCAGTGCCTAATTCGTATGCAAAAGTTGACCGCGCAGAAACAGTAACAGTCTCTGCACTTAACGAAAACGGTGAAGAGTTTGTACTAGATGCAGACGAATTACTGGCTATTTGTATTCAACATGAACTAGATCACCTGCAAGGTAAATTGTTCATTGATTACTTATCACCATTAAAGCGCCAACGTATTCGTAAAAAGCTTGAAAAAGAAGCTAAATTTGCAGAACAGTAATAAGCACCTTAGGAAAACTCAGTGACTCAACCATTACGCATTATATTTGCCGGTACGCCGGACTTTGCCGCACGTCATTTACAAGCGCTGATACAAAGCAAACATACAATTGTTGGTGTATACAGCCAACCCGACCGCCCTGCTGGTCGAGGTAAAAAACTAAAAGCCAGTGAAGTAAAAGAGCTAGCGCTTGAGTACAACCTCCCTGTTTTTCAGCCACAATCATTAAAAAATGATGAAGCATTAGCAGAACTAACAAGCTTAAATGCCGACATTATGATTGTTGTAGCATATGGCTTAATTTTACCTAAAGCGATATTAGAAGCCCCACGCTTAGGTTGTTTAAATGTGCATGGCTCTATATTGCCGCGCTGGCGCGGTGCGGCACCTATTCAACGCGCTATTTGGGCGGGTGATGAGCAAACCGGCGTAACAATAATGCAAATGGATGAAGGCTTAGATACCGGCGATATGTTGCATATTAGTCGCTGCCCTATTAGCACGACAGAAACTAGCGCTAGTTTATATATAAAGCTTGCTGAGCTAGGCCCAGACGCGTTAATTGAAACCATTAACAAACTAGCGAATGGCGAGATCACACCAGAACCTCAAAATGATGAACTTGCTAACTATGCTAAAAAGCTTTCTAAAGAGGAAGCAAATATAGACTGGTCTATGAGTGCGCTGCAAATTGAGCGAAACATTCGCTCTTTTAACCCATGGCCGGTGTGCTTTACTCAAATGGGCGAGCAAACAGTAAAGGTTTACCAAGCGCAGGTTGTCCTGCAATCGGGCAATCCAGGACAAATTTTATCAAGCGATAAAAATGGCGTCGTAGTAGCGTGTGGTGAACATGCTTTGTGTATTACGCAATTACAACCGCAAGGTAAAAAACCAATGGCAATTAACGACTTCTTAAATGGTCGTGGTGACTGGGTTACCCCTGGCACAGTATTAGGCGAAAATAATGAGTAATGTCCAAAACGTACGAGCGCTTGCCGCTGAAACTTTATATAACGTAGTTGATAAAGGCGCTTCGCTTAATCAAGAACTACCATTTGCTAGCCAAGGCTTGCCACCAAAAGACAAAGCACTACTGCAACAAATTTGTTATGGCGTTTTACGCTACTTACCTAGCCTTGAAAACTACTGCCAACATTTAGTGGAAGATCCACTGAAAGGTAAGCGCAGAATATTTCAATTTTTATTGTATGTAGGTATTTATCAGCTACAACACATGCGTGTACCGCCACATGCAGCAATCTCAGAAACAGTCAATGCACTTGCTCAATTACGTGCTTTAGGTTTAAAAGGGCTTATTAACGCTATTTTACGTAGCTTTCAACGCCAACAAGTTGAGCTTGAAGAAAAAGCGAAGCTTATTCCGGTGTGTTTATACAACCACCCAAATTGGTTTATTAAACAAGTAAAAGAAGCCTACCCTGATAGCTGGGAAGACTTACTTGCAGAAAACCAACAACAAGCACCTATGTGGTTACGTGTAAATCAAGCACAATATAGCACGCAAGAATACAGCGATATGCTAACGGCGAACGATATAGAACACACCTTAAACCCTGACTTTATAGATGGGATTAAGCTTGCTAAACCGCGTGATGTATTTTCATTGCCTGAGTTTGATACAGGTGCATGTTCAGTACAAGATGCCGCAGCACAACTTGCAGCACGCTTTTTAGAACCAAAAGATGGCGACACTATTTTAGATGCCTGTGCAGCACCTGGCGGTAAAACATGTCACATATTAGAGCTTGCTGATGCAGACGTACTTGCTCTCGATAGCGATTCAACTCGCCTTGAACGTGTTAAGCAAAACTTAACGCGTATTGGCTTAGGTGCAGACCTACAATGTGGCGATGCCTCGCAACCGCACACATGGTGGGATGATCAACAGTTTGATCGTATTTTATTAGACGTACCTTGTTCTGCAACTGGCGTTATTCGTCGTCATCCAGATATAAAATGGCTTCGTCGCGCATCAGACATTGTAGATTTAGCCGCACTTCAAGGCGATATACTCAATAGCATTTGGCCACTTTTAAAACCAGGTGGTACATTGGTATATGCTACGTGTTCGGTTCTTCCACAGGAAAACCAACAACAAGTTGCTAAGTTTTTGGCTAATAACGACGACGTAGAGCATATTCCTCTTCATGATAAAGACACTATTACAACACCAGGGCTACAATTACTGCCTGGCGAAAGTGATGGCTTTTATTATGCGAAATTAGTGAAAAAGTCTAAATAGTTTAGCTTAAATACTTTCGATAATTAGCCATTTTTTAATTAAAATGGCTTTGAATAGCTACTTATAACACTGGTAAATAATGAAAATAATCATACTCGGTGCTGGGCAAGTTGGTGCCACACTAGCTGAAAACTTAGTCGGTGAGCAAAACGAAATAACCGTTGTTGATATAGATGGTAACCGTTTACGTGAACTCCAAGATAAGTACGACTTACAAGGGGTGATGGGCCACAGCGCTCATCCTGACGTATTACGTCGTGCTGGTGCAGAAGATGCTGATATGATTATAGCGGTAACCAGTTCAGACGAAGTAAACATGGTTGCATGCCAAGTCGCTTACAGTATTTTTAAAACCCCTACAAAAATTGCCCGAATTCGTTCTGAGCAATATTTAAAATACCGTGAAAAACTATTTCAAAACGATGATTTACCAATCGATCACTATATTGCCCCCGAAGCACTGGTGACCAAATATATTCGTCGCTTAATTGACTACCCTGGTGCATTGCAAGTCTTGCAGTTTGCCGATGGTATGCTCTCATTAGTCGCCGTAAAAGCTTACTATGGTGGTTTGCTAGTAGGCTATGCGTTATCTGCACTTAAAGAGCACATTCCTAATGTAGAAACTCGTGTTGCCGCTATTTATCGCCAAGGTAAAGCAATTAAACCATTGGGTACAACGGTCATTGAAGCCGATGATGAAGTGTTTTTTATTGCCGCGACAAAACATATACGCGCTGTAATGAACGAGCTGCAAAAACTGGAACGCTCTTACAAGAAAATTATGATAGCGGGTGGTGGTAATATTGGCGCAGGCCTTGCCCGCTCACTTGAAAAAAATCACACAGTTAAACTCATTGAACGCAGTAAAGAGCGAGCTGAGCAACTATCTGAAATGCTCGACAACACCGTGGTGTTTTGTGGTGATGCATCTGATCAAGAACTACTCTCAGAAGAGCATATTGAACAAGTTGATGTATTTATTGCCGTAACCAACGACGATGAAGCAAATATTATGTCGGCCATGCTTGCAAAACGTATGGGCGCACAAAAAACCATGGTGCTTATTCAGCGTGGCGCTTACGTTGACTTAGTACAGGGCGGCGAAATAGACATTGCCATCTCTCCACAACAAGCAACGATATCAGCGTTATTAACACACGTACGCCGTGGTGATATCGTTAACGTGTATTCTCTACGTAAAGGCGCCGCCGAAGCGATTGAAGCCGTTGCCCATGGTGATGAAAATACATCAAAGGTCGTTGGCCGGGCTATCGCTGATATAAAACTCCCTGCGGGTACCACCATAGGTGCAATAGTGCGTAATGACGATGTGCTTATTGCTCACGACGACACCATTATTTTATCGGGCGATCACGTTATTATGTTTTTAATCGATAAAAAGCACATTAACGTAGTAGAAAAACTGTTTCAGGTAAGTGCTATATTCCTTTAACTAGTTACTCTAATTAGTTAATTTAATACACAAAAAAGCCGCTGACTAAGGCGGCTTCAATGGAGTATGCTTAAATATTGATTATTGTACTTTAGAAAACTCTTCTTTAGAAATCTCACCATTTCCGTCAGCATCTAAATCATCAAAGATTTTCACAAGTTGAGGATTTACTTTTGCTTCTTCCATACTAATTACGCCATCGCCATTACCATCAAAAGAGGCAAAATCTACTGCCGCATATGCCACTGACGAAGATGCTAGAACCAAAACTGCAAGTGCTGTGTTTAATGTTTTCATAATAATATTCCTAATAAGATGGGAAGTCCTTTTCAAAGATCCCTAATTGTGAAAAATGTTTAATTTAAAAAGGTGAGTTAGTAATTAGCGAACTCTTCTTTGGAAAGCTCACCACTACCATCGGTATCTAGCTCAACAAATTCAGCCATTAAATCAGTATCAACTGCCGCTTCGCTTGGGCTAATCGTGCCGCTACCATCTATATCAAGGCTATTAAAGTCTGATGCTGCAAATGCAACCGAAGAAGACGCTATAGCCATAAGTGCCAACGCTTTATTTAAATGTTTCATAACTTAATCCTTCATATTAAATGTTCTATCAAAAAAATGAGATCTCGAACTTAAACCGTAATTTTTCACTTCCTTGTTATCCTCTTTCGTAAGCTCCCTTGCCTACTTAGGTTGTCTTTGGCAACTCAGGATCAATACCTTTAATTAAGCTTTAGAAAATTCTTCTTTTGATAACTCACCATTTTGGTCAGTATCAAGCTCTGAGAACATGCTCATTAGCTTTGCATCTACCGATGCCTCAGATTGACTAATTGTGCCACTGCCATCCACATCTAATGTATTAAAGTCGGTTGCTGCAAACGCGGCTGAAGAAGAGGCTATTGCCATAAGTGCTAGTGCTTTATTTAATGTTTTCATAACGTGTATCCTTAAAATTTTTGAGTAATGTCAGGGCGCTTATGCCACCCCGTAGCGTTAAGCTTATGCTTTTGAAAATTCTTCTTTTGATAACTCACCATTTTGGTCTGTATCAAGTTCAGAGAACATGCTCATTAATTTTGCATCTACTGATGCCTCAGCTTGGCTAATGGCCCCACTACCATCAGCATCTAACGTATCGAAATCAGTTGCTGCAAATGCAGCTGAAGAAGATGCTAATGCGATAAGTGCTAAAGTTTTATTAATGCGTTTCATAATATGTATCCTTCAAAGTTATGTTTATGCGATTAAGTAGTTCACTTTAAATCACGTTTTGTTTAGTACACCCAAACTACTACAACTTAGATGCCAACTTTTAAAAGTTATTTATTTTCAATGAGTTGACTAACTTTAGGAGTGAGGAAAGTAAATTGTTCAAGATTTTTTGTTGCTTTTTGGCAACAGGGTTTCAAGCTAAAACAAAAACACCTTTAAAAACATGAGGTTAAAAATGTTCAAAATACTACAGTTTATAAATTTAGATACTTAAAAGATGATTTAACATTGAAATTTAGCTAAACCTTAGCTGAACTTTTTTTTATAAATACAATTGGAAGGATTTTTTGAAATTTAAATTATTGTTTTATATGGTTTATTATTTTATTTGGTGATGGTTAAATAATTTTTCTGCAGAAAAATGATAAATTACTAGTTTGTTGCATAATAGCGAAACTTAGCTTTCATCAAGTTCAGAGTTAAGCATTGAGGGATCAATAAAGTGCTCTCTCATAAAAGTTCTCATTTCGTCTTCGCTGGCTAATAACTTAATACCGCACTTAGCGCCCGCCGAATAGCCTTTAACGCTGCACACTTCACCTGCAAAGTTTTTACCACTGCTATCGAGCATAACTGTGCATTGCATATCTTTTATATTTTCAAGCGCTTGATCGCTTTTGATATCAAACATAACGCCAGTTAATGAAACGTCTTTGATCACTCCATCAAGCACTCGTTCGTCACTTAACTTAAGTTTAGCTGGCAATAAAGTAGGGATACGTGCTTGTGAACGCAGATCAAATAACTGCACGTGTTTAGGAAAATGAATAAAAACCAGCCGAGCAGGATGAGAAGTAACCGACATAACTTGTTGACGAAATGCTATCACTTGCCCACCACTACCTTCTATCAACGCTCTTACTACCACCATCACACCGTCACGCAAATAATCACTGGCTGCAAGCAATCGTTTAGAATTGGGGTAATTTAAAATAATAAACTTATCATCAAGCAAGCCAACTAATTCAGTTTTAACACGCTTACTACTTGTAGGTGTTAATATTTCAAGGTCGACTAAACTACCTAATGCTAAATGTTTTAGCTTTTCTAAATTTGCTGGCATATCCCTTTCCCAATGATGTATTTACTGACTTTTTTACCCACGCCAAAACGTTGGTGTAAATAGTACCAGTAGAGTAAATATTTCGAGGCGACCAAACACCATTGCAATAGTAAGCAACCATTTAGCGCCATCGGTTATAGCACCATAGTGTGATGCAACGTCACCCAAACCAGGGCCTAAGTTATTTAAACATGCGGCAGTAGCTGAGAACGCCGTTATGTTGTCCATACCAGTCCCCATAAGCGCTAACATAATAATAATAAACACTAATGCATAAGCAGAAAAAAATCCCCATACCGCTTCGACGACTTTATCTGGAAGCGCTTTTCGGCCTAACTTTATAGAATATATAGCACGAGGGTGTACTAAACGATTGAGCTCACGCACACCTTGTAAATAGAGTAAAAACACACGAACTACTTTCATTCCGCCACCGGTAGAACCCGCACAACCACCAATAAAGCTCGAAAATATAAGTAATATTGGTAAAAACAATGGCCATGTTGAAAAGTTATCGGTAGCAAATCCCGCTGTAGTACTCATTGATACTGCTTGAAATAAAGCCTGATCTAGCGTTTCATCACCATTAGCGTATATCTCATTTGATGACAGTACCGTAAAACAAATAACCACCAGCGCTAATTGAATACACAAAAATACTTTAAACTCAGGGTCGCGCAAATATACCTGTACATTTCGACTGGCTACCGCTGCGTAGTGCAATGAAAAATTAATGGCTGCAATAATTAAAAAGAACACACAAATAAAGTTAATAACTGGGCTGTTAAAGTGGCCTATCGAGGCATCATAAGTAGAAAACCCACCAATGGCTACGGTTGAAAACGCATGGCAAATAGCATCAAACCAATCCATACCAGCCGCCCAATAAGCAAGCATACACGCAGTAGTAAGTGACACATAAATATACCAAAGATGTTTTGCTGTATCAGCAATACGCGGGGTCATTTTAGAATCTTTTACAGGCCCTGGTATTTCAGCGCGATATAACTGCATTCCACCAACACCAAGCATAGGTAGTATCGCTACAGCGAGTACAATGATCCCCATACCGCCAAACCATTGTAACTGCTGGCGATAAAACAATACGGATTTGGGGAGGTATTCAATCCCCGTCAGTACGGTTGCACCTGTAGTTGTTAAGCCTGAAAATGCCTCAAACACCGCATCAGCAAATGATAGGTTGGGTTCTTGTAAAAATATGAGCGGTAAAGATGCGAATGCACCTAATACCAACCAAAACAGAACTACGATTAAAAATCCTTCGCGGGCTTTTAAATCTCCGTTTTCGTGGCGGTTCGGGTAATAAGCCATTAGGCCAATAACAATACTAAATATAAATGCTAAAACAAATGGAACACCACCACCGTCTTTATAAATTAAAGACACCAGTGCCGGTGGCACCATGGTAATACTAAACAGCGCAACAAGTTGGCCAAGAATTTTTATGATGGTACGAAATTGCATTTAGCTTATCGCTTTTATTATTAGTAAATTCAGGCTAAGTAGTGTCAGCCTGTTCAAATTAAGTGGTATGCATTAAATGCAACTTGTGTAGGTTATTACTCTTTAATAGTTAACTCAACTGCGCCGTGGCTTAAATCAAAAATATCTTTAATTGCTTGTTGTGCTTGGCGGCTATCAATCGTGATCACCCATTCAATATTAGCAGTAAATTGCTTATCAATATTAAGTACTTGGTAGTTGCTCTTTAGCCGCTGCTCAATCGCGCCTTGCATGCTGTATTCACTACTTCCTGTAATTTCAATACTGGGAACTTTAAGCACCGTTTGCAATTTTACTAATGCATTATTTAATGAGCCACCATAAGCACGTACTAATCCACCAGTACCTAGCTTTATACCGCCAAAGTAACGTGTCACTACAGCTGTTATTTCGCCAAGGCCCGAACCCACCAACACATTAAGCATAGGCTTACCCGCAGTGCCATTTGGCTCACCATCGTCCGAAAAACCATAAACATGGCTACCACCTGGATTACCCGCTACGTGCGCCCAGCAATTATGACGAGCGTCTGAATATTTTTCTTCAATACTTTTAATAAATGCTTTTGCGCAGGCTAAATTTGGCGTGTGTGCAATATGCACAATAAAGGTGCTTTTTTTAATTTCTTCTTGATGAAACACATCCGCTGCAGGGTATTTATATTCTGACATACTTTACTTAACCAATATTCAACCAAAAAAATGGGGCCTTATGGCCCCAATTATTCAAACGTAGATAGTATCGTTAAGCTAAGTCTAAATCACGCGTCATATTTTCTAGGCTGTCTTCATGAACGATAATATTATCTTCAATGCGGATACCACCAAACGGTTTAAACGACTCAACCTTTTCCCAGTTAATGAACTGCTTATTATCGGTTTGTGCTAAATCGCCAAGCAATGAGTCAATAAAGTATAAACCTGGCTCAATAGTAAACACTTGGTTTTTTTCAATCAGGCGCGTACAACGTAAGAATGGATGTCCTTCTGGCGAAGGTTGGTGAGTACCCTTTTCGTCACTCATAAAGCCACCCATGTCGTGCACTTGTAAGCCTAAGTGATGACCTAAACCATGCGGGAAAAAAGTAGAGGTAATTTTACGCTCAACAATTTCTGCCGCAGGTAGGTTAACAATTTTAAAGTCACTTAATATTTGCGCAATACGGTTATGACACTCAACGTGCAAATCGCCATAAAGCATACCAGGCTTCAAACCTTGACCTAATTCAATTTGCTGTACTGTCATCGCATCCACAAGCTCAGAAAACTCACCCTGCTTTTTAAAATCATAAGTACGGGTAATATCAGCTGCGTAACCATTAAAGTTTGCCCCAGCATCGATTAAAAATGAGTTATGGGTATGTGGTGCTTTTGGATCAAAGTGCGTGTAATGCAAAATAGCGCAGTTTTCGTTAAGTGCAACAATGTTGCCATACGGCATTTCATTTTCACTCTGACGTGTAGCCATTAAGTATGCTTGCTGAATATCAAACTCGCTACCACCATTAAAAAAGGTATCGCGTGCAGCTTTGTGCCCGTCTACTGCAATGCGGTTAGCGTTGCGTAAACATTCAAGCTCGTACTGCGTTTTATAAGCGCGGTGGTAATGAAAATAGTTAAGTACAGGTTCTGGGTTCATAATACTAAAACCAAGTGCTTGCGCTACTTCTATATATTCGCCCATATAAGCGTATTTAGCTTTATCGTATGGCAGTAGCTTTTCAACTTGATCAGGTTGTAGCAGTAGTTCTATATCAAAATACTCAGCCCAAAAATCACGAGGTTCGTCCGGCACTTTATGCCAAAAATCAACAGGACGATAAAATATTAGTTTTGGCTTGTCGTTACCATTTACCACAATCCAGCAATGCGGATTATCAATAACTGGCAGCCATGCTTTAAACTGAGGATTAACTTTAAACGGGTAATACATATCATCTAAAAACTGACGTTTAGCTTGGCCCGAGTGAATAACTAATCCCTCTAACCCTTCGCTTTCACAAATTGTACGAGTACGCTGTTGCAGTGTTGCAATATGTTCGGCGTATAAAACGGCTAATTTATTCATTGTTAATCCATCTGTTAAATTTAACTTGCTCTGAGTCTACCACTTATACCAATTGCATTAAATAAGGGGGCATCTAATCACATTAGATATCCCCCTACTTTAAACATATGTTTACTAACCGCCCATTTTCATTTCCAGAAGCGGCGCTAGTACATTTCCTTCTCGGCCCATTCGAGTATGATAAACCTGTCTATATGCAAATACATTTTTTACATAATCACGAGTTTCACGATACGGAATAAGCTCCACCCATAACTCAGCAGGAATAGCTTCATCAGGCAACCAACGTTTAATACGATGATACCCAGCGTTATAAGAGGCTGTAGCGAGTATTTCGTTGCCATGATTTTTCTTTTTTAAATACTGCAAATAGCTACTGCCTAACCTAATATTTGTTTTCGGTTGGTATAACCGATTACTCGATACACTACTTTTATTGACGTATTTAGCCGTGCTTGGTAGCAATTGCATCAAGCCACGTGCATTAGCATGCGAGCGTGCATCAGGTGCAAATGAACTTTCACGCCTTGCAATCGCAATGCTCCACGCTACGTCAATTTTGCTGCGTTTACTGTAACGTTCAAACACGTCTTGAAATGCAAACGGAAAACGCAGTTCAACATAATCCCATGCTTTTATTTTTGCGAGAGTAAAAATAGCACTATCGTACCAATCTAGCTCTGCCGCCAGCTTTGAAGCGGCGAGCTTTTCGTCATCACTAGAGGTATTGGTTAAATAATTCCACTCTCTTCGGGCTGCAGTAAAACGTTTTAATTCATAAAGCGCTTTTGCTCGCTTAAAACCGGGCGCATTACTCACCTTGTCCAGCAGTTTTTGATCAACCACCAGCGCTTGATTATTTAGCTCTATAGGTAACCCTAAGCGTGCCGCAGCTAAAAACCCGTAATAGTCACGATTAGCGGCCACATTTACAAAAATACTATCAGCCTTTTTTTGCTCACCACGTTGTTCATAGCTATAAGCTAACCAATATTGCTGACCCAAACTTAAATTATCTTTGCCTGTAAAAAATGCCGCTATACCTTCCCAATCTTGGGTTTTAAGCATATTGCCCAGCTGCCATTGAATAAGCTTGCTGTCTAGGCGCTCTTTTGGCACTTTATTTAGCCAAAAGCTGGCTTGGTTATGCCCGCTTGAAGCAAGCGATAATGCAAAGGTGTAATACACATCGGCTTTTGCTTCATCACTGTATTTAAAAATTTTCTCTAGCTTTTCCCACGCTTTTAAAGCGAGTTCTTTATCGCGCCACACTAAACGCTTAACACCATAAAGTGCTATTTGCCCTTCTTTTACTGACTTTTTTTTGTATCGATACAAACCTGCTGAAGCACTCGGGTCACGACGCACCTTTAAATATAAATCAGCTAAGTAACGCTCGCCTTTAGGTAACAGTGTTTTTAAGTAAGGTAATAAACTTTGCTTCCCCCCTTGGGCCGCAAGTGTAATTCGCTGCCAAACTATTTCCTTACTCATATAGCCTTTTTTTCGCCATAACGAGAAAAGGCTATCGCACTCTTCGGGTTGCGATTTTCCAACAGTCCATAAATCGGTTACTTGATTTAATATCGCCTTTTCAGGCGCGCCTAAATCTCGCTGAAAATCTAAGTAAGTACACGTAAGCGCTGTATTAGATGTTTCACGATAACTATTAATATATGCCGCTTTTTTATTTTTCCTTTTTAAATATTTTAACCATGCCTCACGCACAGGCCATTCAAGAGGCGTATGCTGATAAATAGTTAAATAGCTTTCTATTTCGGCTTGATACTTAATATTGGGATGACGCTGCCAATAGGTTTTTTCAACATAAGGTTTTAAAGGGTGATCTAAATTATTAACCGCCGTTTTAAAATTTTGATAGCTGCTATGGCGTACTTTTTTTTCGGCATCTACAAATGCGTCATTATCTAGACTCACTTCGGCAGAATGAAGAGGGAAAATAAATGCAGCTGCCGCAAAGTTTAATAAATATTTTTTCATAATGTCCTTTAATAAAAATTAAAGTAGTGAATAAAAACTTTTCAACCACCTTAGCACCAAACCAGCTATATTTTAACCAACCGATTGTAACCGAGTTAAATTTTTCGTTGCATTTTTAATTTAAAGCAAGCACACTGATTGAAATGCAAACTCATCGTACCAGTCTTAGTTCGTCAACTAGGGAGAATAATAATGTTATATAAAAGCGATTCCTTTGAAGTTAGCTTCCTAAAGGAAAACATCGCCGAGTTTAAGTTTTGTGCTACAGGTTCTGTAAACACATTATCTCAAAAAACTCTTTCAGATTGCGCAGCAGCATTAAAAGAACTAGCAGCCAATTCTGATATCAAAGGCATGATTTTTACCAGTGATAAAGAGCACTTTATTATTGGTGCCGACATCTTCGAATTTTTACCTACATTTACTAGACCTGAAGAAGAATTAGTAGTGTGGATCAAAAATGCGACCGATATTTTCGACGCAATCGAAGATTTACCATTCCCAACCCTAAGCGCCATAAACGGCTTGGCACTTGGCGGTGGTTGTGAGTGGGCACTTGCTACCGATTATCGCGTAGCAAGCGAAACAGCTAAAATGGGCCTACCAGAAGTTAAACTAGGCATAATGCCAGGGTTTGGTGGCACAGTGCGCTTACCACGCATCATTGGCGCAGATAACGCAATGATGTGGATTACTTCTGGCGCAGAAAATCGCGCAGCAGATGCCCTTAAAGTAGGCGCATTTGATGCAGTAGTTAGTACTGACAAACTTTTAGAGTCAAGTGTATCAACACTTGAGTTAGCGATTGCTGGCAAGCTAGATTGGCAAGCAAAACGCAACGTAAAACTACAGCCACTTAAATTAAACCGTGTTGAGCAAGGCATGAGCTTTGCAATGGCAGAAGGTATGGTAATGGGTAAAACCAAAGGCCACTATCCTGCACCGGTTATGGCTGTGCGTACTATTAAAGCAGCAGCAAACTGTACTCGCGATGAAGCAATGGCAATCGAAAACGCTAACTTTGCTAAATTAGCACGTACACCAGAGGCTGCGGCACAAACAGGTATATTCCTAGCTGATCAATACATTAAAGGTAAAGCACGTAAATTTGCTAAGCACAGTGATGTAGAAATTAAACAAGCCGCTGTATTAGGTGCAGGTATTATGGGTGGCGGTATTGCATACCAGTCTGCTTATAAAGGCACGCCTATTATAATGAAAGACATCCAGCAAGATGCGCTTGATTTAGGTATGGGTGAAGCGTCTAAACTGTTAGGTGCAAAAGTTAAGCGTGGCCACATGCCAATGGAAAAAATGTTGGCAACACTTAGCAAAATTAAACCAACACTTAACGATTCAGACTTACAAAGCGCCAACATTATTGTTGAAGCCGTTGTAGAAAACCCTAAAGTTAAGCAAGCAGTACTCGCTGATCTTGAAAAGAACATGCCAGAAGGCACTGTACTTACTTCAAACACATCGACTATTTGCATTGATTTACTAGCGCAAGCGCTAGATAAGCCAGAAAACTTCTGTGGCATGCACTTTTTCAATCCAGTGCCAAAAATGCCATTAGTAGAAATTATCCGTGGTGCAAAAACCTCAGATAAAACAATTAATGCAGTAGTTGATTACGCGCTTAAATTAGGTAAATCACCAATTGTTGTTAACGATTGCCCAGGCTTTTTTGTAAACCGTGTTTTATTCCCTTACTTTGCTGGTTTTAGCAAATTAGTGGTTGAAGGCGCTAACTTTGCGAAAGTAGATAAAGTAATGGAGAACGTATTTGGCTGGCCTATGGGTCCAGCTTACCTACTTGATGTTGTAGGTATTGATACAGCGTTCCATTGTACTGGTGTAATGGCTGACGGTTTCCCTGAGCGCATGGCGCGTGCAGATAAAGACCCTGTTACTATTTTTGCTAATGAAAAACGTTTTGGTCAAAAGAACAAAGCAGGTTTTTACAAATACGAAACAGATCGTCGCGGTCGTCTTAAAAAGTCTCATGACGAGACAGCAATTGAGCTATTAAGCCCAATTACAGACGCACCAAAAGAATTTGATAAACAAGAAATCATCGACCGTTGTATGATTCCAATGATCAACGAAGTGCTACTGTGTTTGCAAGAAGGCATAGTTGCCTCTCCGCAAGAAGCAGATATGGCATTAGTTTACGGTGTTGGTTTCCCTCCATTTAGAGGCGGCGCGTTCCGTTACTTAGATCAAACTGGTTTAGCTAACTTTGTTGCAGCAGCAGACAAATACGCTCACCTAGGTGCGATTTACCAAGTATCTGAACAAACTCGCAAGTGGGCCGAAGAAGGTCGTGTTTTCTATAAGGTGGAAGGTTAATATCATGAATAATCCAGTAATTGTAGATTGTATCCGCACACCAATGGGTCGCTCTAAAAGTGGTGTATTCAAACATAAACGTGCTGAAGACTTAAGCGCACATTTAATGAAAGGCTTACTTGATCGCAACCCAGCAGTTGATCCAGCATCAATTGACGATATTTATTGGGGTTGTGTACAGCAAACATTAGAGCAAGGCTTTAACGTAGCACGTAACGCATCATTGCTTGCCGGTATTCCGCACAGCGTTCCTGCTGTTACGGTTAACCGTTTATGTGGCTCTTCAATGCAAGCATTGCATGACGCAGCACGCGCAATAATGACCGGCGCTGGCGACACTTACCTAATTGGTGGTGTTGAGCACATGGGCCACGTACCTATGACTCACGGCAACGACTTTCACCCAGGCTTAGCAACATCAATTGCACAAGCGTCTGGCTCTATGGGCTTAACAGCAGAATACCTTGCAACGCTTCATGGCATTAGCCGTGAGCAGCAAGATGAATTTGCTTACCGTTCACATCAACGTGCACAAGCTGCCACAGTTGAAGGCCGTTTCCGTCGCGAAATTTTAGCAATGGAAGGTCACGCAGCAGATGGTTCGCTTATCTTAGTTGAAGACGACGAAGTAATTCGCCCAGAAACAACAGTAGAAGGTCTATCAAAGCTTCGCCCTGTATTTAATCCTGCATCGGGTACGGTAACAGCCGGTACGTCTTCTGCACTTTCTGACGGCGCATCTGCAATGTTAGTAATGAGCGAAGAAAAAGCTAAAGAACTTGGCTTACCGATTCGTGCACGCATTAAAGCAATGGCGGTCGCTGGTTGCGATCCATCAATTATGGGTTACGGCCCAGTACCAGCAAGTAAAAAAGCACTTGCACAAGCCGGTATTACAATTGATGACCTAGGCGTAGTAGAGCTTAACGAAGCCTTTGCAGCACAATCATTACCTGTAATGAAAGATTTAGGGTTAATGGATGTTGTTGACGAAAAAGTGAATTTAAATGGCGGCGCAATCGCATTGGGTCACCCTCTGGGTTGTTCGGGTTCGCGTATTAGCACATCGCTTATTCACTTAATGGAAGACAAAAATGTACGATACGGTTTAGCAACTATGTGTATTGGTTTAGGCCAAGGCATTGCGACTGTATTTGAACGTGTTCAAGACTAATTAGTTTAAACATGTAAAATCATCTTGGTGATTAAAAAGGCGAACTGATTTTATTCAGTTCGCCTTTTTTATTAACTTCAATTAGCTGAAAACGACCCCTTATCAAACAAGCATGTAACAGCGTAATTATGTGATCGGGCGTATTATTAAATAAAATGCTGATCTAGATCTAAGTAAAATAGTTAAATTACACATAAAATTGCGTTAAACTGCCAAACTTATTAATTGCTATACTTAAGCACTCGCGTAAACAGCAACCACTTTATTTAAACAGGCCAATTTATTATGAGCTTTGATAACCCCGATCACCAATTAGATGCTATCGGCCTTCGCTGCCCAGAACCTGTAATGATGGTACGTGCTGCTATTCGAAAAATGAGTGATGGTGAAACGTTATTAATAACTGCTGATGACCCATCAACCACTCGCGACATTCCGAGTTTTTGTACGTTTATGGATCACACGCTGGTGGCTAAAGATGCAGAAGAAGCACCGTATAGGTATGTGGTGAAGAAAGGTTTATAAACTGATGTAGGTTGGGTTGAGTTTTACGAAACCCAACATATCTTATAATAATCGAAATAATTTCACTCATCATATATATCGTTTAACTTATTATCACTCCCCCAGTTACTCGGTAATTTTGAATCTTTGACATATCGATGAAAACTCGAAAAAGGCCAATTACTGATTTCAGAAACATATTTATGCTTCACAGGGTTGTAGTGGATATAATTAATATGGTTATTTAAGTCTTCTCCATCTCTAATTTTATGCTCCCAATAACGACGCTGCCAAATCCCACGCTCTCCCTTCGCTATTCGACTTTTATTACAAAATTCTGTTGCTGGAAGCTCTCGAGAAAAGCCTGATTTTATAAGCCGCCAACGCATTGCGTAATTATTATCGCCTTTTGGTAATTGCCAAATAACATGAAGGTGATCGGGCATGATAACGATTGCAATCGTCTTTATTGGATGCTTTTTTGCCACCTTTGAATATACACGACGTAATAACTCTATATTTTCCACAAGCAAAGGCTGAGATCTATCTTCCAAATTTACCGTAAAAAAATAACATGCGCCCGCCTCTAACATACGTTTATAACGCATATTTTTATCCATAAAATAAACAGATAAATAAGAGTATAGATTAGTTTTGTTAATTATAATCAAGGCAAGTTTAAGTCAAACTTATCCACGATGTTGTTGCACGCTTATAGCAACCTCATAAACTTGTGTCTGCCGTAGGTTGGGTTTAGTTTTACGAAACCCAACGTATTTAATAACCACCAAAATAGTTTCATTCGCAACACATGTTGGGTTTCGCTTCACTCTACCCAACCTACGAAATCCCCTTGGTGTTAATGCTGAATAAACACTACAACGTCCTTGTCACAAGTCCATCAATCAACTAGGGCTGTTAATAGCTAAAAATCACTTCTTCGTTATCGTCACTTGTGGCTTATCGTAGTCACTGTAATCAATACTTACTATGTACGTGCCTTTTATTGCTGGTGTGAAACTAAAGTAGTTATAAATAGTATTACAGTCTGCGATAGCTGGCTGGCCCAGTGTTAGGCTTTGCCCTGCTGGTTGTGAGTCGCTGTAACCACAGTTGTAGCCTTCACTAAAATCGGCATCGGCTATTTTAAATTCGTACACTTTACCAAGCGTCGAAAATTTAACTTGTGCTTGATAAAGCGCTGGACCAACTGGTGCAAACTGATACTGGGGTTCTGCATCCCACAGTGTAAAGTCGCCACGTAAGTAAATTGTGCGGTCAAGCTCTTGCTGTGGTAATACATCGTTAATCGAAATTTGGCTTGTACAGGCAGTAAGTAAACCAGCAATTGCTAAGGTTAAAATTCGTTTCATAGAAATCATCAATGGGGTTTCCTTTGCATACAGTGAAAACTAAAAAGCCAGCAAAACGCTGGCTTTTAAAATTGCTAATCGGTGTTATTTTTGTAAAACAGAAATATCTGCAATACCTAAAAACAATCCGCTTAACTGGCTTAGCAGCGCAAGACGATTTTGCTTAACAGCTTCATCGTCGGCCATAACCATTACGTTGTCAAAAAAGTTATCAACACTTTCGCGAATACCTGCCAATTGGCTTAATGCCTCTTGGTAGTTTCCATCTGCGTAAAGTGGTGCAAGGTCAGTGGCAAATTTTGCTACTTGTGATGCCAATACTTTTTCAGCGTCGTCGCTTAATAAGCTCTCATCAACACTACCTTGGCTGGTAATGTCGTTTTTAGCCAGAATATTACCTACACGCTTATTAGCTGCTGCAAGCGCTTCTGCTGCGTCTAATGTACGGAAGTGGCTTACGGCTTTAACACGGCGATCAAAATCAACAGGTTTAGTCGGACGACGTGCAAGCACTGCTTGAATTACGTCTACTTCAATACCTTCGTCTTGATACCAAGCACGGAAGCGCCCTAGCATAAATTCAAATACGTCAGTTGATACATTTAAGTTAGTTAACTTGTCGCCAAACAATGTTTGCGATTTAGCTACTAGGTCTAAAATATCAAGTGGTAGTTCTTTTTCTACCATAATGCGAAGTGCGCCAATAGCAGCACGACGAAGAGCAAATGGGTCTTTGTCACCTTTAGGTGCCTGGCCTATACCAAAAATACCCACCAGCGTATCAAACTTATCAGCAATAGCTACTGCACAGCTAATTAAGTTTGTAGGTAAGTTATCGCCTGCAAAGCGTGGCATGTATTGCTCGTTTTGCGCTACGGCTACATCTTCGGCTTCACCATCGTGGCGAGCGTAATGCATTCCCATTACACCTTGTACGTCGGTAAATTCCATTACCATTTCAGTCATTAAGTCTGTTTTACTTAATAAGCCTGCACGCTGCGCTAACACTTTATCAGCACCTAATTGCTCAGCAATGTAACCCGCAAGTTCACTAATACGCTCAGACTTATCTTTAAGCGTACCAAGTTGCTTTTGGAATAATACGCTATCAAGCGATTCTAATCGGCTTTCTAATGTTTTCTTTTTATCTGTTTCAAAGAAGAACTGTGCATCGGCTAAACGCGGGCGCACTACTTTTTCGTTACCAGAAATAACCACACTTGGATCTTTACTTTCTATGTTAGATACAAACAAAAATTTATTTAAAAGTTTGCCGTTTTGATCTAATAACGGGAAGTATTTTTGATCGTCTTTCATGGTATAGATTAACGCTTCGGCTGGTACATCTAAAAATGCTTCTTCAAATGTTGCCGTTAAAGTAACTGGCCACTCTACAAGTGATGTTACTTCTTCTAGTAAATCTTCATCCATAGCAACAATAGCGTTAACTGCTTTTGCAGCTTCTTCTATTTGTGTACGAATTTGCGCTTTACGTTGTTCGTAATCAGCAATAACGTAGGCAGATTTAAGTACGTCAAAAACGTCGTCCGCATGGTTTATGCTAATTTTTTCTGGGTGATGAAAACGATGACCCTGAAGCTGGTTAGTTATTTGCTTACCAAGAATTTCGCCTTCAAGTAGCTCATCACCAAACAAGATAGTTACCGTATGCACTGGTCGAATAAATTGTGTTTTATTCGCGCCCCAACGCATTGGTTTAGGAATCGGTAGTTTAGCCAATGCTTTAGTAATTGCACCTGTCATTAGCGTTTTAGTTTCTTGCCCTGCTACTTTAGCAATGTGCAATAACCATGCGCCTTTGTCAGTTTCGAGTGTTTGTGCGTCTTTTACTTCAATACCACAACCACGTGCCCAACCCATTGCTGCTTTTGTTGGGTTACCGTCACCGTCAAATGCAGCTTTAGTGGCTGGACCGCGCTTTTCAACTTCTTTGTCTTGTTGCTTAGCTTCAAGCGCTTTTACTTGTAAACCTAAACGACGAGGCGATGCATACCAGCTTACGCCTTGGTGTGCTAATTCTAGTGTTTCTAGCTCTGCAGTTAAGTTTGCAGCAAAGGCTTCTGCTAATTTACGCAGTGCTTTTGGTGGCAACTCTTCTGTGCCAATTTCTACTAATAAATTTTGTGCTGACATACTTACTTATCCTTACACAGCGGGAAACCAAGCGCTTCGCGTTTGTCATAGTAACTTTGTGCACACGCTTTTGATAACGCACGAACGCGTAAAATATAACGTTGGCGTTCGGTTACCGAAATTGCGTGGCGTGCGTCTAGTAAGTTAAATGCATGCGATGCTTTCATTACTTGCTCGTAAGCAGGTAGTGGTAAGTTTGCTTCAATTAACTTTTGGCTCTCTGCTTCACATTTATCAAACTGTGCAAATAAGTCTTCTACGTTTGCATGTTCAAAGTTGTAAGTAGACTGCTCTACTTCATTTTGATGGAACACGTCGCCGTAGGTTACGCGCCCTAGTGGACCGTCTGCCCATACTAAGTCGTAAATACTATCTACGCCTTGAATGTACATTGCCAAACGCTCTAGGCCGTAAGTAATTTCACCCGTTACAGGTGAACACTCAATACCGCCAACTTGTTGAAAGTAGGTAAACTGCGTTACTTCCATGCCGTTTAACCAAATTTCCCAACCTAGGCCCCACGCACCTAACGTAGGTGATTCCCAGTTATCTTCTACAAAGCGAACTTCGTGAGTTAGCGTATCGATACCCATAGCCGCTAACGAGCCTAAGTAAAGCTCTTGGATGTTATCTGGTGATGGCTTTAAAACCACCTGAAATTGGTAATAGTGTTGCAAGCGATTTGGGTTTTCACCGTAGCGACCATCTGTAGGACGACGACACGGTTGAACGTAAGCACTCGACATTGGTTCTGGACCAATAGACTTTAAAAATGTTTGCGGGTGAAATGTCCCGGCGCCCACTTCCATATCAAGTGGTTGAATAATGACACAGCCTTGCTGCGCCCAATAATCCTGTAAAGCCAGGATCAAACCTTGAAAGGTTTTTACGTCATATTTTTGCATATTTGGCTTTTTACTATCTAAGAAGTAGCGTGAAAATTACCTTTAGTATACCGTGTGTACACTCAGGTTTTAAGCAGTTTGTGTAATTGAAGAAAATAAAAAAGGAGCCATCAGGCTCCTCTTTTGAAGTAAGTATTATTTTTTACACGTCTAAGTTAACTACGCGCAGTGCGTTAGTTTCAATAAACTCACGGCGTGGCTCTACTTGGTCACCCATTAATGTAGCAAATAACTGATCAGCACCAACGGCATCTTCAATTGTTACTTGTAACATGCGGCGTGCATCTGGGTCCATTGTCGTTTCCCAAAGCTGGCTTGGGTTCATTTCACCTAGTCCTTTATAGCGTTGAATATATAAACCACGCTTAGACTCAGCAATCAACCATTCTAAAGCATCCACAAAGTTATCAACAGGAAGTGTTTTCTCTCCGCGCTGAATATATGCGCCTTCAGTAATGATGTTTGCAATGTTAGCACCAGTTGCAGCAATACGTTGATAGTCACGTGATGCAATAAAGTCATGACTAAGTACATGTGACTTATCTACACCGTGCTGGCGAATATTCACAACTGGATAGTATAAGTTACGTTCAGTATCATGCTGTGTTGCAGCATTAAAAATAGTTGCATCTTCATCACGAGTAACTAAATCGTCAATTAACTCTTTAGTCCATGCAATTACTTTAGCTTCGTCTGAAAGGTCTTCTTTTTTCAGTTCGCTTTGATAAATTAAACGCTCCATTACCGTACTTGGGTATTTACGTTTTAAGCGTTCGATTACTTTAACTGTGTTTTGGTAATCATGAACTATTGTCTCTAGTGCTTCACCTTCAAGCGCCGACGCATCTGCACTTGTATATAAAGCCGCATTATTAAGCGCAAGCGATGTTAAGTATTCAACTAATGCTGGATCATCTTTAATATAACGCTCTTGCTTACCCTTTTTCACTTTGTAAAGTGGTGGCTGAGCAATATAAATATAGCCGCGTTCTACAATTTCAGGCATTTGACGATAGAAGAATGTTAGTAGTAACGTACGAATGTGAGAACCATCCACGTCCGCATCGGTCATGATAATGATACGATGATAACGTAATTTTTCAGGGTTATATTCGTCACGTCCAATACCACAACCTAATGCAGTAATTAGCGTTGCTACTTCTTGCGAAGATAACATCTTGTCAAAACGTGCTTTTTCTACGTTTAAGATTTTACCCTTAAGCGGAAGAATAGCTTGGTTTTTACGGTTACGTCCCTGCTTGGCTGATCCGCCAGCAGAGTCCCCTTCCACTATATATAGTTCAGATTGGGCTGGGTCTTTTTCTTGGCAATCAGCTAGCTTACCCGGCAAGCCTGCTAAGTCCATTGCACCTTTACGTCGTGTCATTTCACGGGCTTTACGCGCCGCTTCACGTGCACGAGATGCATCAATGATTTTACCAACAACAATTTTGGCATCTACTGGGTTTTCTAATAAAAACTCAGTGAACTTTTCAGCCATTGCTTGCTCAACCGCAGATTTAACTTCGCTTGAAACAAGCTTATCTTTTGTTTGCGATGAGAACTTAGGATCAGGAACTTTAACACTAACAACAGCCGTTAAACCTTCGCGGGCATCATCACCGGTCGCATTACTGGTTGTTTTAGCTTTTTTGTTAAAGCCTTCTTTTTCCATGTAGTTGTTAAGCGTACGTGTTAGCGCAGATCTAAAACCGGCTAAATGAGTACCACCATCACGTTGTGGAATATTATTTGTAAAACAGTAAATGTTTTCTTGGTATGCATCATTCCACTGCATTGATACTTCAACGCTAATACCATCTTCTTCACGTTCATGAGTAAAATGGAACACACCTTTATGTATAGGTGTTTTATTACGGTTTAAGTATTCAACGAAAGCTTGAATACCACCTTCATATTTAAAGTGGTCAGATTTATTTTCTTCACGCTCATCATTCAATATGATGCTCACACCTGAGTTTAGGAATGAAAGCTCGCGTAAACGCTTAGCTAAAATGTCGTAATGAAAATCTAAATTTGTGAATGTTTCAGCGCTTGGCCAAAAACGTAATTCTGTACCAGTTGTTTCTGAGTCACCAATTATTGCTAAAGGTGCATCTGGAACACCCATAGTATAAAACTGCTCGTGTAGTTTACCTTCACGGCGAACGGTCAGTTTTAGTTTTTCTGAAAGTGCATTTACAACAGAAACACCAACACCGTGTAAGCCACCTGATACTTTATAAGAGTTATCATCAAACTTACCACCGGCATGAAGTACCGTCATAATAACTTCGGCTGCAGATACGCCTTCTTCTTCATGGATAGAAGTTGGGATACCACGACCGTTATCTCGAACTGAGACAGAACCGTCTAAGTGAATCGTTACATAAATATCATCACAATGACCAGCTAAGGCTTCATCGATAGAGTTATCGACTACTTCAAACACCATGTGGTGTAAGCCTGTGCCATCATCGGTGTCCCCTATATACATTCCAGGACGCTTTCTTACTGCGTCTAATCCTTTAAGTACTTTAATACTCGACGAGTCATAATTCTCAGACATGGTTAATCCCACTTATCTTGTTATTAGGTTGCCATGTTTCACGTGGAACATTTGTAGTTCTCGTTGCATGGGTTCCACCACAGCAGAAATACTTTCAGACAAAATTGAAGAGATAAAAATTTGAGAACTGCAGTGAGACAATAACTGTCCGACTTTCTCTTTTGTATCTTCGCCTAACTCTGAAGGTAGATCATCTATTAGCAATATTGATTGCTTATCTGTCTCTGACTCAATTAAGCTATTTTGCGTTACTTTTAACGCATACAGTAATAGCTTCAATTGACCGCGCGAAAAAGTATTCTCTACACTACTGCCAGCGACACTAAAACTAAAATCGGCCTTATGCGGCCCTTTACTTGTAAACCCTTGGCGAGCATCTCGCTCAAAGTTTTGCTCTAATGCATCTGCAAGAGATTCATTCTCTTTCCAGCCTGCATTAAAGCTCATTTCTAAATCGCGTATAAGCGTTAATTCTGCACACATTTTATCAAAAAATTGCTGCTTAAACCTACTTATATACGCCATTCTTAATTTATTTATTTGTTCAGCCAGTCTAACAAATTCTTTGTCCCAAAACTTAATTTGGTCAAAATAATTATTAGGCTTAGTCTTTAGCAATGCATTACGCTGTTTTAATACTTTATTAAACGATTGCCACAAGTAAAAAAACTCATGTTCCACGTGGAACAAACCCAAATCTAAAAACTTTCTACGCTCTTTAGGTCCACCAAAAAATAAAGAATAACTCTCTGGTGTAATTATTTGAACTGGCATGAGCTGAGCGAGCTCTGATATTTTACGACTTGCCTTACCCTGAATTTTTAAATTCGTTTCGCCTGTTTGGGTTTTACTTATACCAATAGGAATAGATAAATCATGTATTGTTTTACGACCATGAATAACAAACTGTTCTTGCTGGTGCGCAATAATACTTTTGTGTTTTGGAGTACGAAAAGACTTGCCGTGAGAAAGGTAATAAATAGCTTCTAAAAGGCTAGTTTTACCACTGCCATTTTCACCATATATTATGTTAACGCCATTTACTGGTTCTAGCGTCAGTGCCTCAATATTACGAAAATATTTGAGGCTCAAATGACTTAAACTCATTATATATTAATAGTCTTATAAGCGCATAGGCATAACAACGTACATCGCTTCTTCATCGCCTGCACCTTCAATTAATGCGCTGCTGTTTGAATCGGCTAATGTAAATAATACATCTTCTGTTTTTAATGTATTTAAAACGTCTAATACATAAGATACGTTAAAACCTATCTCTAAATCGTCGCCTTGGTAACTTACCTCAACAACTTCTTCAGCTTGCTCTTGTTCTGGGTTGTTAGCCGTAATTTTTAATAAACCATTTGATAAGTTTAAACGAACACCCCTAAACTTTTCGTTCGATAGAATAGATACGCGCTGAAAAGCATTTCGCAGCCATTCACGATTAGCCGTAATTACTTTGTCGCCACCGCGCGGTAATACACGACGATAGTCAGGAAAACGTCCATCAACCAATTTACTAGTAAATATAAATTCAAGGTCAATAATGCGAATATGATTAGCGCCAAACTGAATTGTTACTAACTCGTCATCAGCAACCATTAGACGCATAATTTCTTGCACCCCTTTACGAGGGATAATGAGTTGTCGCTGAGTGTTAAGCGATTGCGTTAATTGTTTTTGCGCTATAGCCAAACGATGCCCGTCAGTGGCCACTGTTTTTATATCAGTATTATCTACTTCAAACGACATACCATTTAAGTAATAACGTACATCTTGATTCGCCATCGAAAAATGCGTGCTTTCGAGTAACTTACGAAGTTCTAAACGAGTTAGTTGAAATTCAACCTCTCCGTCCCACTGCTCTAAATTTGGAAAATCATCAGCCGATAAAGTCGTTAATGAAAAGCGACTTTTACCACTAGTCAAAAGTAATTGATGCTCTTGCAAGCTCAAAGTAATGTCTGAACCATCAGGTAGACTTTTACAAATATCGAGTAACTTTTTAGCGGGTAACGTTAGTTTTGTATCAGCAATCTCATCACCTACAAATACGCCCGAAACGAGTTCAATTTCAAGGTCAGTCCCTGTCATTGAAAGCTGTCCGTTTTCTACTACTAACAAAACGTTAGATAAAATTGGTAGCGTGTGTTTACGCTCTATGGCGCCAGACACTTGTACCAATGGCTTTAAAAATTGTTGTCTTGATATTGTTATTTGCATAATAAAGTCAGCCCTAAGATGACAATGTTCTTATTAAATTTTGGTAATCTTCTTTAATTTCGTGGCTTTCGTCACGTAGCGATTTAATCTTACGACAAGCGTGCAATACGGTCGTATGATCGCGTCCACCAAATGCATCACCAATCTCAGGTAAACTGTGATTAGTTAATTCTTTAGACAGTGCCATAGCAACTTGTCGTGGTCTCGCTATAGAGCGACTGCGACGCTTAGACAACAGGTCTGATATACGAATTCGATAGTATTCAGCGACCGTACGTTGAATGTTATCTATGGTAACCAGTTTATCTTGCAAGGCAAGCAAATCACGCAGCGCTTCTTTTACAAAATCGATAGAAATTGGACGACCTGTAAAGTTAGCGTTAGCAATTACACGGTTAAGCGCGCCTTCTAATTCGCGTACATTTGAACGTAATTTCTTAGCGATAAAAAAAGCAACTTCGTGAGGTAAGTTTATCTTACTCTGCTGGGCTTTTTTCATCAAAATAGCAACTCGCGTTTCGAGCTCTGGTGGCTCAATCGCGATAGTTAACCCCCAACCAAAACGTGATTTAAGACGATCTTCAACGCCTTCAATTTCTTTAGGATAACGGTCAGAGGTTAAGATAATTTGCTGGTTGCCTTCAAGTAAGGCATTAAAGGTATGAAAGAACTCTTCTTGAGAGCGTTCTTTGTTAGCAAAAAATTGAATATCATCAATCATTAATGCATCAACACTTCGATAATAGCGCTTAAACTCTTCAATCGCATTATTTTGTAGCGCTTTTACCATATCTTGAACAAAGCGCTCTGAATGCATATAAACAATTTTAGCATCCGGCTTATTAGCCATTATGCCATTACCTACAGCATGCAATAAGTGAGTTTTACCTAAACCAGTACCACCGTATATAAATACAGGGTTAAAAGCAGAACCAGGATTATCTGCAACTTGCGTGGCCGCAGCTTTTGCTAATTGGTTTGATTTACCTTCAACAAAACTATCAAATGTGTAGTTTTCTTTAATATTAGATTTATAACCAGACTTAGGTGCAGGCTCAACCACCGGCTTTTGCTCTCGAGGCTGTTGCTTTGTTGAAGCCTGCGCACTTGGCGCTAGTTGAGTTTCTACAACAGGTGCAGCCTGCGCATTCAATAAAGGTTTACTTCCCACATCAAAACGCAGCTCTGGTGCTTCAACGCCACAGATCTCAACCAATAATTCGTTAATTCTATTTAGGTACTTTTCTCTCACCCAATCAAGCACAAAGCGATTAGGTGCATAAATCGTCAAGGTATCTTCGGTACTTTCTGCTTGAAGTGGTCTTACCCACATACTGAACTGCTGCGAAGGCAATTCATCTTGCAATACATATAAACAACTTTGCCAAACCGACAGATACACAGTTAAACTCCCAGAGATATAATTTTTATTCCCGCACATCATTAATGATTAAAAATCATGCATTTATTGCGTTAAAATAGCCAAATAAGTGGCCTAAGGCCGCGTATTATGAAGGCACTTTATCCACAAGTAAAAGATTGATTTTTATAAAATTGTTGATATCGCTGTATAAAAACATTAACAGACTGATTTTAATGAGCTTTTATTTAAAAGCTAGAAGATAGATCATAACAAAATAACACTAAGATCGCGAACAAATTTTACGATCCACTTTACTTTTCCCCCGCTTTTATTCACTTTCTATACAGGGGCTGTGGAAAACTTCTTATTTATGATGATCCTAGTTGATCATAATTTTCGATCACCATTAATAGAGTAACTAACACTTAGTATAGAGTGTAATTATGATTGACTTTAAGTCACTTCATCTATAATATCTCGCGCTCGCAATGGCACCTATGCCAGGATCGCGACCTGTATAGGATGTTTTAACTTTAACCGATCGGATGAGATTGTTATGAAAAGAACTTTTCAACCTAGCGTTTTAAAACGCAAACGTGCACACGGCTTCCGTGCTCGCATGGCAACTGTAAATGGCCGTAAAGTATTAGCACGTCGCCGCGCTAAAGGCCGCAAAGTTCTTTCTGCTTAATTTATAAGTGGAAGACTTTAGCTTTGGCAGGGAGTTACGTCTGTTAACTCCCTCGCATTACTCTCGCATATTTAATGAACCCGCTCGGGCTGCAACCCCTTTCTTTACTCTATTAGCTAAACCAAATGACCAAGATAAACCTAGGTTAGGTCTTACTGTTGCTAAAAAACGTGTAAAAAAGGCATGCCAACGAAACCGTATTAAACGTCTCGCTCGCGAAAGTTTTCGTTTAAATCAACACAGCATCGATAATATTGATATTGTGCTTATGGTCAAAAATGGTATTGACGATCAGTCTAATGAAGAATTAACCAAGCAACTTACTAAATTATGGCGAAAAATTAACGAACGCTGTAAACCAGGTGCACCTAAACCGCCACCTTTTAAGAAACGCCCTAACAAATCAGCTAAATCTAATAAACAAGCCTAATTGCAATAGAATTGCAGGGTTAATTAATGTATCTTTAGCTCACCTTTTAATCATGCATTTAAAATTTCTAATTGAGTCTTTAAATACATGATATCTATCTCACTAAACTTAAGTAGGGGCATAAACATCATGAGGTTACTTAAACCACTTGTTGCTTTACCAACTTTTTGTTTAGTGTTATTTATCCGCGGTTATCAAAAGTGGATTAGCCCGCTGTTAGGTCCGCATTGTCGTTTTAATCCAACCTGTTCTAGTTACGCTATTCAAGCAATTAAATTGCATGGATCGGTAAAAGGGAGTTGGTTAGCTTTAAAGCGCATATTAAAATGCCATCCTTTACATTCAGGCGGAGATGACCCCGTCCCTGAAAAATATATTAACCACCAACACGAGAAATAAGAGCTGTTATGGAATCGCAACGCACGTTTTTATTAATTGGCCTAATGCTAGTGTCGTTTTTATTGTTCCAAGAATGGGACAATGATTACAACAAGCCTAAAGTCGATCCAAGTGCCACAACACAAACACTAAAAGCAAATTCACCAGAGTCAGATGATTATATTCCTTCATCATCAGATTCAGAATTACCTACTTCAGCAACTTTAGCTAAACGTTCAGTTATTGAAATTACAACTGACGTTTTTAAAGTTAAAATTGACACCAAAGGCGGTGACATTGTTGAAACAGACCTTCTTCAATACGAAGACACCAAAGGAAGTAACACGCCTTATATGTTGCTTGGTGAGTTTGATGGTAATCAATACTTTTCACAAAGTGGCTTAATTGGTTTAAATGGCCCTGACGCATCAGCGAATGGTCGCCCTACTTACAGTACCGAACAAAAATCATATACCTTAACAGGTGATGAGCTTCGTGTTCCACTTCAGTTTACTGATAGTAATGGTGTTAACTTTACTAAAACGTATGTATTCAAAAAAGGTCAATACGATGTTGGTCTAGAATATAAAATTAACAACACCACCAGCGCACCGCTTCAAGTACAGCTATACACGCAAATTAAGCGCACAGTACAAGAAAAAGGCAGCATGGTTGATCAAAACTATTTAGGCGCTGCATACGGTACTGATGAAGAACCTTACGAAAAATATAGTTTTTCAGATATGGCTGATAAAAACCTAAACAAAAACACCCAAGGTGGTTATGTTGCCTTTATACAACATTACTTTGTAAGTGCTTGGGTGCCAATGCAGGATCAATCAAATACAATTTATAGCTTAATTACAAAAAGTAATGCCGCTATTATTGGTGCTAAAGATGAAGCTGTAAATATTCAAGCTGGTAGTGAGCAAACACTAACTGCTATTTATTATATGGGTCCGAAAGAATCAGATATTCTTGAAGCGATTCACCCAGACCTAGATTTAACTGTAGACTACGGTTGGTTATGGTTTATTTCGCAGCCTTTATTTGTATTGCTAAAATGGTTACACAGCATTTTAGGTAACTGGGGTGTAGCCATTATTGCCATCACTATTATCGTTAAATCGTTAATGTACCCACTTACCAAAGCGCAATACACTTCAATGGCAAAAATGCGTGCCCTACAGCCTAAAATGGCAGCCCTTAAAGAAAAGTTTGGTGATGACCGTCAAAAATTCGGCCAAGCAACTATGGAAATGTACAAAAAAGAAAAAGTGAACCCTATGGGTGGCTGTTTCCCTATTTTGCTACAAATGCCAATTTTCTTAGCCTTGTTCTACGTATTCTTAGAGTCTACTGAACTTCGCCATGCTGAATTTATTTTTTGGTTAACTGACCTTTCTGCGAAAGACCCATACTACGTACTACCAATCTTATTTGGTTTGAGTATGTTTGTGACGCAAAAACTACAACCTATGACGGTGACAGATCCAATGCAGCAAAAAATGATGACCTTTATGCCGGTTATCTTCTCTGTATTTTTCTTATGGTTCCCATCGGGTTTGGTTCTTTACTGGTTAGTGTCTAACCTTATTTCTATTGTCCAGATGCTAATCATCTACCGTGGCATGGAAAAGAAAGGAATTAAAGTAAGAGGCTAATTGCCTATACCCAAGCCACATAAAGATGGTTTGGGTATATTACTCATATAAAGGCGACTTCGGTCGCCTTTTTTATTGCCTGTTTTTCACCAGAGTATTCGCGAGTGTTTATTTCATAGGTTACAATACCGCCATAAAGTTACTCATCGTTGGCAAATTAATAGCATGATCAATCAAGATACAATTGCAGCACAAGCAACTGCCCCCGGACGTGGTGGTGTTGGTATTATTCGCGTTTCAGGTAGCCTTGCTAAAAGTGTTGCCGAAAAAGTGGTAGGTAAAATACCTAAAGTTCGCTACGCCGATTATGTGCCATTTAAAAGCCTTACTGGCGAACAGCTTGATCAAGGTATTGCCATTTACTTTGCAGGCCCTAACTCATTTACTGGCGAAGACGTACTTGAATTACAAGGCCACGGCGGTCCTGTAGTACTGGATATGTTACTTAAAGAAATTAGTAAAATAGACGGCGTTCGTTTAGCAAAGCCAGGTGAGTTTTCTGAGCGTGCATTTATGAACGACAAGCTTGATTTAACACAAGCAGAAGCCATCGCCGACTTAATTAATGCCACCAGCGAACAAGCCGCTAAAAGCGCCCTACAGTCGCTGCAAGGTGAATTTTCTAAGCACATAGAAACACTCGTTGAAAAAGTAATTCACTTACGTATGTACGTAGAAGCGGCAATTGATTTTCCTGATGAAGAAATTGATTTTTTATCTGACGGTAAAGTATCTGGTGATTTAGATGCCATTATAAATCAGCTCAATACCGTAACCAATCAAGCTAAACAAGGCAGCATCATGCGCGAAGGTATGCGTGTTGTAATTGCAGGTCGCCCTAATGCGGGTAAATCAAGCCTACTCAATGCCCTAGCTGGTCGTGAAGCCGCAATCGTAACAGAAATAGCCGGTACCACTCGCGACGTACTACGAGAGCATATACATATAGATGGTATGCCACTGCATATTATAGATACCGCAGGCCTACGCGAAAGCCCCGATCGCGTAGAGCAAATAGGTATTGAACGTGCTTGGGATGAAATAAACCAAGCAGATCGGGTTTTATTTATGCTTGATGGCACAGATACGATAGATACTGACCCGCACAAAATTTGGCCTGAATTTATGGCAAAATTACCAGAAGGTATGGGCGTTACGGTCATCAGAAATAAAGCTGATTTGTCGGGCGATATAGTCGGTATGGAGCAAGAGCAACAATACCCGGTCATCAGCTTAAGTGCCAAAAATGCCGACGGCATTGAACTCGTTCGCGAGCATTTAAAGGCCTGTATAGGTTTTCAGGGCGCAACTGAAGGTGGCTTTATGGCGCGCCGCCGTCATTTGGATGCACTAGAAAGTGCTGCGTATCATTTAGATACAGGTAAAACGCAATTAGAAATGCACATTGCCGGTGAAATACTGGCTGAAGAACTTCGTTTAACACAGCAGTATTTAAACGAAATTACAGGTGAATTTACTTCAGACGACTTACTTGGCAAAATATTTAGCTCGTTTTGTATCGGTAAATAAACACCTTATTACAAACATATTCTTATTATAAAGAGCACTCAGGTGCTCTTTTTTATATAAAAAATACTGCTCTAAAATATGCTATTTATAGGTCTAATAACTGAGAATTACTGCCAATAAAATCATATTCAAAGTCACCTTTATTACATGCTAAGAGAGGTCAGATTACGTAGGTTAAACAACAAGGAGTACACTTTGGAGGCATTATTAGCGCAACTTACATCTATTATTAATACATAACTGATACACTTTTCAAACCAGAACACGCTTTTAAAGCGTTATGCTTCATGCAAAAGATAGTTATAAATTGCCTTTTTATACTGATTTTAGTTAGCCAAAACACTCTGTAACATACCTCAAACTCATAAAAATGATGTTTTTTACTCAATTAAAAAGCTAAAAAACACAGGTTAATAGTGTAAAAAGCTTACTTTTGACACTATATGATTTGATGATCACTACCATTATTTAAATAAAACAACTCAACAGTTAAGCCCACTAAACCTTTGATCTACTAATTCACCAACTAAATATTTTTAAATAACGGCTCTAAACCTACATTAAATTAAAAATATCCAGATCACTTATCCACAAAGCCAGCTTTTTTGCTCAAATAAATACCAAAACGAGGTAAATCAGCCGCAAAAACCTCGCGATCAATTAAAACTTACCTGTTTATAAGCTTATTTTTTATTAATTTCATTAGATCTGCTTTATTAGATCATTTTTTAAAATTATTTTTGATCTGTATTTGAGGTTATCAACAGGCTTTATATCCACATTATGATCAACATGTATTTTCGATCGAAAAATTTGCAATTCAGTTTTTGACTAATAAGTAATATCAATAGCTTAGCGAATATAAAACAACCTAAAAATCACTTTAAACATAGCTTCCCCCAACCTTATCAACAACTTGATAAGAAGATTACATTTAAAGATAATTTGTTAATCTATTAATTATCAATAAGTTAAAGGCTCTCTAAAAAAGCAGTGTAAAATTACTACAAAAATAGTTATACAAAATAACACTCTTAACTTTACTGTTATACTCACTCGGTTATCATAGGCAACAATTAAAACTAATGTGATCACTAATATTCATGAGTTCAGTAAATCTTATTGTTGGCAGCCAAATGGGATCAGCCGAGTATGTTGCAGAGCAATTAAACGATGAACTTAATAATCGAGGTATTACGAGTCAACTGCATGATCAACCTGAGTTTAATAATATTGATCAGCAAAATACTATTTGGCTAATCTGTACATCAACTTATGGTGCGGGTGATTACCCTGAAAACCTTATTAGTTTTGTGGAAGATCTGACACAAGCAAATGATTTATCTCATTTAAAATATTCAGTAATCGCTTTGGGCGACACCAGTTATGACACTTATAACCTTGCTGGACGTAATATAGATGCATTATTAACTCAAAAAGGGGCTATGAAAGTAGCAGAGCGTTTAGAGCTTAATATTCTTGATGAACCACTACCAGAAGATACTGCATTAGCATGGATAGACTCTTGGGTAGCTCAAACAGGCTTAAAATAGATAGATCAAGTAAAATGTTATATATAAAGTTACCCACAATTTACTAATAATTTAATAGATTTTGTGGATAAAGATTGAATAAACTGCTTCTTAAAGCATGCTTATCCATTGGATAAGATCTAACTGATTCAGCCCTGTGCATAAAGTGCCTTTTTGATCAGAGCTTATTTGCTGGATGATCCGATCATATTAACACCTTTAGATCCGATCTAATTTCATGTTTTAAATGAAGATCTAAACCTTATCAACAGAAAAGCCGATCAGTAATAGTAATAGTAATTAAAGATCTCTTTAAAAGATCCTTTATATTATTAGAGATCACATACTTAGATCTTGGCCACTGTTTAATCATTTATCTTCTGCTAATTTCTAGGTAGAATACGCTCCCTTTTGAAGTTTACCGGTTTGATTTAAGTAGGATCCCATTAATGATTTTTCACGAAAATTTTGACGTTATCGTAGTAGGTGGTGGACATGCTGGCACTGAAGCCGCATTAGCAGCTGCCCGAATGGGGATGAATACCCTGCTACTGACTCACAATATGGATACCCTTGGTCAAATGTCTTGTAATCCAGCAATTGGTGGGATAGGCAAAGGTCATTTGGTAAAAGAAATTGACGCGCTTGGTGGTGCAATGGCACAAGCTATTGACAAAGGCGGGATCCAATTTCGTACACTGAATTCTTCAAAAGGACCTGCTGTTCGTGCAACTCGAGCACAAGCAGATCGCGCTTTGTACAAAGCGGCAATTCAAACAACATTACAAAACCAAGATAACCTTAAAATTTTTCAACAATCGTGTGATGATCTTATTGTTGAAAACGATCGTGTCACTGGCGTAGTAACTCAAATGGGTTTACGTTTTAGTGCACCGAGTGTGGTGCTAACCGTAGGTACTTTTTTAGGTGGCCAAATACACATAGGTTTAGAAAATTACAAAGGTGGCCGTGCTGGCGATCCTCCATCAATTGCATTGGCTGAACGTTTACGCGAGCATCCTTTTAGAGTGGATCGTTTAAAAACAGGTACACCGCCGCGTATTGATGCCCGTACTGTTGATTTTACAAAAATGGAAGCACAGCCTGGTGATACACCAACACCTGTATTTTCATTTATGGGTAAACAATCAGATCACCCACAACAAATACCGTGTTACATCACTTACACAAACGAAAAAACACATGATGTAATTCGTAAAAATTTACATCGTTCACCAATGTACTCAGGTGTTATTGAAGGGATTGGCCCACGCTACTGCCCATCAATTGAAGATAAAATTGTTCGTTTTGCAGATAAAGACAAACATCAAATTTTTGTTGAGCCAGAAGGCTTAACCTCTTATGAGCTATACCCTAACGGTATTTCAACAAGTTTACCGTTTGACGTGCAATTAGAAATAGTGCAATCAATTACAGGTTTTGAAAACGCACATATTTGTCGTCCTGGTTACGCTATTGAATACGATTACTTTGATCCTCGTGATTTAAAACAGTCTTTAGAAACTAAATTTATTGAAGGCTTATTTTTTGCGGGTCAAATTAACGGTACTACCGGTTATGAAGAAGCCGGTGCACAAGGTTTAATTGCAGGTATGAATGCGGCGCTAAAAGTGCAAGGTAAAGATTCTTGGACTCCACGCCGTGATGAAGCTTACGTAGGTGTTTTAATCGACGATTTGGCAACACTTGGTACGAAAGAACCGTACCGTATGTTTACAAGCCGTGCCGAATACCGTTTATTACTTCGTGAAGATAACGCTGATATTCGTTTAACTGAAAAAGGCCGTGAGCTAGGACTTGTTAATGACGAACGCTGGCAGGCTTTTAATGAAAAAATAGAAGTGATCGAAAAAGAGAAACAGCGTATTAAAGATACATGGATCCACAAAGATCATAATGTTATTGATCAAGTTAATGCATTACTAAAAACACCGCTTACTCGTGAAGCTAGTTTAGAAGAATTACTTCGCCGTCCTGAGATCCGCTATAACGATCTTATGGCTATTGATGGATTAGGATCTGAATTTACAAACAAAGCCGCACTTGAACAAGTTGAGATCCACACTAAGTACGCCGGTTACATTGCGCGTCAACAAGATGAGATCAATAAACAACTTCGTCATGAGCAAACAATTTTACCAAAAGAGTTTGATTATAAAACCGTATCTGGTTTATCAAATGAGGTAGTTGCAAAGCTTGTTGAGTCGCGTCCTGACACTATTGGTCAAGCATCGCGTATTTCTGGTATCACCCCAGCGGCGATTTCGCTATTATTAGTGTATCTGAAGAAGCAAGGCTTATTACGCAAATCTGCGTAACAGTAAGGGTACATAGTGTTACAGCAACAATTAACTACATTGTTAGCGCAAACTGATATTGCGCTAACAGAAAAACAACAGCAACAGCTAGTTCGTTACGTCGAGTTACTGAATAAGTGGAACAAAGCTTATAATTTAACCTCAGTACGCTTACCAGAAGAAATGATGATTAAGCATATTATGGATAGCTTAGTTGTTGCGCCTCATTTACCCGGTCATCATTATATTGATGTTGGAACAGGACCTGGTTTACCGGGTATCGTATTAGCGATTGCATTGCCGGATACACATTTTGTGTTATTAGATAGCTTGGGCAAACGTGTACGATTTTTAATGCATGTTAAACATGAACTTGGACTCGATAACGTCACCCCTGTGCAGTCAAGAGTTGAAGAATATCAACCAAGTGTTAAATTAGATGGCGTACTCAGTCGTGCATTTGCTTCATTACAAGATATGGTTGACTGGTGTTCGCACTTAATTGATCATTCGGGTAAATTTATAGCCCTCAAGGGGGTATTCCCTAGCGAAGAGCTAGAGTCATTACCCGCTGGCGTTAAGTTTGAGCAAAAAATTGCATTAGAAGTACCTAAGTTAGATGCACAACGACATTTAATTATTCTTTCTAAAGACTAGGGATCAGAGACACCGTGGCAAAAGTCATCGCATTAGCAAATCAAAAAGGTGGAGTGGGTAAAACTACAACCGCTGTTAATCTCGCTGCGTCTATGGCTGCAACGAAACGTAAAGTGCTGTTAATTGATCTCGATCCGCAAGGTAATGCGACTATGGGTAGTGGCGTGGATAAGTATGGCGATGTGCCAACTATTTACGATTTGCTAATTGAAGATAAACCTATAGAAGACGTAATCATTAAAGAAACGTCGGGCGAATATCATATGATTGCTGCAAATGGTGACGTAACCGCTGCAGAAGTTAAGCTTATGGAGTTATTTGCTCGTGAAGTGCGTTTGCGTAACGCGCTTGAAAAAATTCAGGATCAGTACGAATTTATTTTTATCGACTGTCCCCCTTCTCTAAATATGCTAACGGTTAACGCCATGGCAGCAGCCGATTCTATTTTAGTACCTATGCAGTGTGAGTATTATGCGCTCGAAGGACTAACAGCATTAATGGATACGATTACGCAACTTGCTAAGTTAGTGAATCCTAGCTTAAAAATTGAAGGCATACTTCGTACTATGTACGACCCACGTAATCGTTTAGCAAATGATGTATCAGAACAATTAAAACAACATTTTGGCGATAAAGTATATCGCACGGTGATCCCACGTAATGTTCGCTTAGCGGAAGCCCCAAGTTTTGGTACTCCTGCTATGTATTATGACCGGGCATCAAGTGGCGCTAAAGCCTATTTAGCACTTGCTGGTGAAATGCTGCGCAGAAAAGAAAAAACAGCGTCCGTTGTCGCCTAACATTGAGGTAAAAAATAACATGTCTGCTAAAAAACGAGGTTTAGGCCGAGGACTCGACGCACTTTTAAGTTCGTCAAAGCCTGCACCAATCGAAAGCAAGGAACAAGACACATCAAATGTGACCGAAGCTGTGCAAAATGCAGCTGGACCTAATAACAGTGAATTACAAAAACTCCCTATTGAGTTTTTACACTCAGGTAAATATCAACCTCGTAAAGACATGTCTGAAGAAGCGTTAGAAGAGCTTGCTAGTTCTATTCGCTCACAAGGGATAATTCAACCAATAGTTGTACGCCCTGTTGCCCACAATAGTTTTGAAATCATAGCGGGTGAGCGTCGTTGGCGCGCAGCGCAAATAGCAAAGCTTGAAACGGTACCTTGTATTATTAAAGATGTACCTGATGAAGCAGCCGTTGCTATTGCACTGATAGAAAATATTCAGCGTGAAGACTTAAATGCAATGGAAGAAGCCGTTGCGTTAAATCGCTTACTTAATGAATTTGAATTAACACATCAGCAAGTAGCTGATGCCGTTGGTAAATCACGCACCACAGTCACTAATTTATTACGCTTAAATAATTTAAACGGTGATGTGAAAATTTTGTTAGAGCATGGTGATATCGAAATGGGTCATGCGCGTTGCTTATTAGCCCTTGAGGGTGAAGCACAATCCGATGCTGCTCGTTTAGCCGTAGCTAAAGCGCTCACTGTTCGTGAAACAGAAAAGCTAGTACGCTCAATTTTAGAGCCGATACCAGCTAAAGAAGTCATTGAAAAAGATCCAGATGTTAAGCAGTTAGAGCAACAACTCGCTGAAAACCTTGGTGCCAAAGTAGAAATTAACTACAACAAAAAAGGCAAAGGTAAACTGGTTATTTCATATACAAATTTAGATGAGTTAGACGGCATTTTAAACCGTATCAATCACGACAATATCCACCATTAATTTATTACATGTCTGAAAAGAGACATTTGTAGCTATTTTGTGTTACAAACCGTCTACTCAAGTTGCAAAACTGGCAGGATTAAGTATAATTTCGCCAGTTTTAACACCCTAACAATTAGAACGCCATAAAGGTTAACTAACAGTGACTAATAAGTTAGCAAGTCCATATCGACTTGCCGCATTAAAGTTAATTTGTCTTCAGGGAGTTGTAGCATTAATTGCTGCTGTAATTATTTTTTTTAGTTCGGGAGTCAATGCCGCACTTTCATCACTCGCTGGTGGCGCTGTAGCAGTACTTCCACATTTTGTATTTGCGCTCTATGCATTCAGATATATGGGAGCAAGTAGAGCAGATCAAGCGTATGCTTCGTTAAAACGCGGCAACGGATTAAAATTTATGCTAACAATCGTATTGTTTGCGCTAGTACTAAAGCATTTTCCGGTAATTTTATTACCTTTTTTTAGTAGTTATGTACTGGCGTTATTTACTGGATTGTTTGCACCCGTTTTTTTTAAACATTAACTTTTGGGATATAACATGGCAGCAGAAGAAGTTACTCTATCTGGCCATATCCAGCACCATTTGACCAATGCTAAGATGTGCTCGACCGATACAGGTCTCGCCTTCAATAAAGCATGTACGGACAGTGGATTCTGGACATGGCATATAGATACCCTCGCGTGGTCAATCGGTTTAGGTCTTATATTTTTATGGATCTTCCGTAGTGCCGCTAAAAAATCAACACTAGGTGTACCTGGAAAATTTCAATGTTTTATTGAAATGGTCGTAGAGTTTGTTGGCGACAACGTACGCGATACCTTCCATGGTAAAAGCAAGCTTATTGCACCATTAGCGTTAACAATATTCGTTTGGATATTTTTAATGAACTTGATGGATTTAATCCCAGTTGATTTCTTACCTGCACTTGCTGGCTTTGTTGGTGAGACTGCATTTGGTATGGATTCACACGATGTGTACATGAAAGTTGTACCTACTACAGATATCAATCTGACGGCAGCGCTAGCGCTAGGTGTATTTATTTTAATGATTGGTTACTCTATTAAAATAAAAGGCATTGGCGGTTTTATTAAAGAGTTAACACTTCACCCGTTTAGCTCAAATAACATGGCACTACAAATCCTTTTAATCCCATTTAACTTATTACTTGAACTGATTGCGCTGGTTTCTAAACCGTTTTCATTAGCGCTACGTTTGTTTGGTAACTTATATGCAGGTGAATTGATTTTCATATTGATCGGCGCTATTGGATTTATGCAATTACCATTGCATTTTGTTTGGGCTGTATTCCATATTTTAGTTATTGTATTGCAAGCATTCGTATTTATGATGCTAACAATCGTATACCTAAGCATGGCAAGTTCAGATAACCACTAATTACTAGATTTACAATTTTACTTTTACTTTTAACTTTACAATTGAAACTTTGGAGAAATAAATGGAAGCTTTAGAATTATTAAACGGCTTAAAATACATCGCAGTAGCTTTACTAATCGGTTTTGGTGCAATCGGCACTGCAATCGGCTTTGGTAACATGGGCGGTAAATTCCTTGAAGCATGTGCGCGTCAACCTGAGCTTGCACCTTCGCTACAAGTTAAGATGTTTATTCTTGCTGGTCTAATCGATGCTGTAGCAATGATTGGTGTTGGTATCGCTATGGTATTGTTGTTCGTACTTTAATTTTATTTTTTGAACAGCTTACTATTTAAGGAGGAGCGGTTGTGAATTTAAACGCCACTCTTATCGGTGAATTGATTGCGTTTACGGTGTTCGTATTATTTTGTATGAAATACGTATGGCCACCACTAAACGGTGCAATTGAAGCTCGCCAGAAAAAAATCGAAGATGGTTTAGCTGCCTCTGATAGAGCCGAAAAAGACTTAGAACTTGCGCA
Organism: Pseudoalteromonas sp. SG45-5; assembly: GCF_014164085.1. Taxonomy (NCBI): domain Bacteria; kingdom Pseudomonadati; phylum Pseudomonadota; class Gammaproteobacteria; order Alteromonadales; family Pseudoalteromonadaceae; genus Pseudoalteromonas; species Pseudoalteromonas sp. SG45-5. Next base: position 48,975 of record NZ_JACJEM010000020.1, read on the forward strand.
AAAGAAAGCTGCACAGCAGCTTCAAGATGCAAAAGCTCAAGCGGCTGATATCATTGATCAAGCTAAAAAGCGTGCAGTGCTAATTGTTGACGAAGAAACAGTTCGTGGACAGCAAGAGCGTGAAAATATCATTGCTCAAGGGCACTCTGAAGTTGAGTCTGAGCGTAATCGTGTAACAGAAGAGCTACGTAAGCAAGTAGCAACTCTTGCAGTGATTGGCGCAGAACGTATTTTAGAGCGTGAAATTAATCAAGCCGCACATAGTGACATCGTTGAAAAACTTGTCGCTGAGCTGTAATTAGGAGGGTATGAGCATGTCTGAATTGACTACTATCGCTCGCCCATACGCTAAAGCGGCTTTTGAACTTGCCGTTGAAAAAGGCACTATAGAAAGTTGGAATGACATGTTGTTCTTTGCTGGCCACGTTGCCGGTGATGAACAAGCATCAGCCATTCTATCTGGATTGCCTACTGCTCATGCACAAGCTGAATTATTTATCAGCATTTGTGCAGAGCAGCTCAACGAACAAGGTCAAAACCTAGTTAAGGTGATGGCTGAAAATGGACGTTTGATAGCACTACCTGCAGTTGCACAGTTATTTGCTGAATTTAAAGCAGAATACGACAAAGAAATCGAAGTAGACGTGATTTCGGCAACACCTCTTGCTGCAACGCAGCAGGAGTCATTGGTAGCGGCACTTGAAAAACGTTTCGCACGCAAAGTTAAGCTGAATTGTAGTGAAGACGCTACAGTTGTTGGCGGCCTTATTATTAAGGCGGGTGACACTGTAATCGACGGCTCTTTACGCGGTAAATTAAATCGCTTAGCCACAACACTACAATCGTAATTGGGAAAAAGAGCATGCAACTTAATTCCACTGAAATTTCAGAACTAATCAAACAACGTATTGAGAAGTTCGAAGTTGTAAGTGAAGCTCGTAACGAAGGTACTATTGTATCTGTTACTGACGGTATCATCCGCATCCACGGTCTAGCTGACTGTATGCAAGGTGAAATGATTGAGCTTCCAGGCAGCCGTTATGCTATCGCACTAAACCTTGAGCGCGACTCAATTGGTGCAGTAGTAATGGGTCCTTACGCTGACCTTACTGAAGGCGTAAAAGTATACACAACTGGTCGTATCTTAGAAGTTCCTGTTGGTCCTGGTCTACTTGGTCGTGTTGTAAACACACTAGGTGCACCAATCGATGGTAAAGGCGCTTTAGATAACGACGGGTTTGAACCTGTAGAAAAAATTGCACCAGGTGTAATCGAGCGTAAATCTGTAGATGAGCCAGTTCAAACTGGTTATAAATCTATTGATGCGATGATTCCAGTTGGTCGTGGTCAACGTGAACTTATCATTGGGGATCGCCAAACAGGTAAAACTGCACTAGCAATCGATGCAATCATCAATCAAAAAGACACAGGCGTTAAGTGTGTGTACGTAGCGATTGGTCAAAAAGCATCTACTATTGCTAACGTAGTACGTAAATTAGAAGAGCATGGTGCACTAGCAAATACTATCGTAGTTGTTGCATCTGCTTCTGAATCTGCGGCACTTCAGTACTTAGCACCGTTCGCGGGCTGTACTATGGGTGAATACTTCCGTGACCGTGGTGAAAACGCGTTAATCGTATATGATGATTTGTCTAAGCAAGCAGTTGCTTATCGTCAAATTTCATTACTACTTAAGCGTCCACCAGGCCGTGAAGCATACCCAGGTGACGTATTCTACCTTCACTCTCGTCTTTTAGAGCGTGCATCGCGTGTAAACGCTGAGTACGTTGAAAAGTTCACCAATGGTGAAGTGAAAGGTAAAACAGGTTCATTGACGGCATTGCCAATCATTGAAACTCAAGGCGGCGACGTTTCTGCGTTCGTACCGACTAACGTTATCTCTATCACCGATGGTCAGATTTTCTTAGAAACTGACTTATTCAACTCAGGTATCCGTCCGGCAGTAAATGCTGGTATCTCGGTATCGCGTGTTGGTGGTGCTGCGCAAACTAAAATCGTTAAGAAACTAGGTGGCGGTATTCGTCTAGCCCTAGCTCAGTACCGTGAATTAGCTGCGTTCTCGCAGTTCGCGTCTGACCTTGATGATGCAACTCGTGCTCAACTTGAGCATGGTGAGCGTGTAACAGAGCTAATGAAGCAGAAGCAGTACGCGCCAATGTCTGTTGCTGAAATGTCTTTGTCGCTATTTGCTGCTGAAAAAGGCTTCCTTCAAGATATCGAAATCGCGAAAATCGGTGACTTTGAAGAGGCTTTACTTTCTTATGCAACTAGCACATACGCAGAGCTTGTGGCTCAAATCAATGAAACAGGTAACTTAAATGCCGAGATCGAAGCGCAGCTTAAAGAACTTCTAGAGAAGTTCAAGTCTACGCAAACTTGGTAATTTAGTTATTAATGGTGCGCTTTAGGAAACTAAAGCACACCTTGATTCGGAGAGAGAGTCATGGCCAGCGGAAAAGAGATTAAAAGCAAGATCGGGAGTATTAAAAATACTCAAAAGATCACTAGCGCAATGGAAATGGTTGCTGCGTCTAAAATGAAAAGGGCGCAAGAACGCGTTGCTTCAAGCCGTCCATACGCTGACAAATTACGTGAAGTAATTGGTCGTGTTGCTCAAGCAAATCTTGATTTTACTCACCCGTTCTTAAAAGAACGTGAAGTAAAACGAGTTGGTTATATTGTTATCTCTACAGACCGTGGTCTGTGTGGCGGCTTAAACTCAAACGAGTTTAAGAAAGTTGCACTTGATGTTAAAGCGTGGAAAGAAAAAGGTGTTAATGCTGAATTTGCTACTTTAGGTAGTAAAGCAGCTGGCTTCTTTCAACGTTTTGGTGGTCAACTACTCGCTAAAAAAGCGGGCCTAGGAGATAAACCTTCAGTACAAGACGTTATAGGTCCTGTAAAAATAATGCTTGATGCATTTTCTGAAGGCAAAATAGACCGTTTATTCTTGGTATATAACAAATTCGTTAATACCATGAAGCAAGAGCCAATTATAGATCAGTTACTCCCTTTGCCAAAAGCTGAAGAAGATGTATCTGCCCACACATGGGATTACTTATATGAGCCAAACCCAGAGGCTATTTTAGAGTCTTTGTTAGTACGCTTTATTGAGTCTCAAGCATACCAAGGTGTGGTAGAAAATGCTGCCTCTGAACAGGCTGCTCGTATGGTTGCAATGAAAGCTGCAACTGATAACGCAGGTGACCTTATGGATGAGCTACAGCTTGTTTATAACAAGGCTCGCCAAGCAGCAATCACACAAGAAATTAGTGAGATTTGTTCTGGCTCAGCAGCAGTTTAATGCTTCGGGTAAAGATTAACGAGAGGAATAGACATGAGTTTAGGTAAGGTCGTCCAAATTATCGGCGCCGTTGTGGATATTGAATTTCCACAAGATAGCGTGCCAGCGGTATATCACGCACTAAGAGTAACAGATGGCGACTTAGCGGGCTTGACTTTAGAAGTCCAGCAGCAGCTAGGTGGCGGTGTAGTGCGTACTATCGCTATGGGTACTACAGACGGTTTACGTCGTAGTGCTTTAGTTATGAATACAGGTGAATCGATTCAAGTTCCAGTTGGTAAAGCAACGCTTGGTCGTATCATGAACGTACTTGGTGAGCCAATTGATGAAGCGGGTCCAATCGGCGAAGAAGACCGTATGTCTATTCACCGTGCAGCGCCTTCATACGAAGAGCAATCAAGTTCAGTTGAACTTTTAGAAACTGGTATCAAGGTTATCGACCTTGTATGTCCATTTGCTAAAGGTGGTAAAGTTGGTTTATTCGGTGGTGCCGGTGTTGGTAAAACTGTAAACATGATGGAACTTATCCGTAACATCGCAATCGAGCACAGCGGCTACTCAGTATTCGCAGGTGTTGGTGAGCGTACACGTGAGGGTAACGATTTCTACCATGAGATGAACGATTCAAACGTACTTGATAAAGTATCGCTTGTATATGGTCAGATGAACGAGCCTCCAGGTAACCGTTTACGCGTAGCGTTAACAGGTCTTACTATGGCTGAAAAGTTCCGTGACGAAGGTCGCGATGTACTTTTCTTCGTAGATAACATCTACCGTTACACACTTGCTGGTACAGAAGTATCTGCACTACTTGGTCGTATGCCATCAGCGGTAGGTTACCAGCCGACACTTGCTGAAGAAATGGGTGTGCTTCAAGAGCGTATCGCTTCAACTAAGACGGGTTCAATTACATCAATCCAAGCGGTATACGTACCTGCGGATGATTTAACAGATCCATCTCCAGCAACGACCTTTGCTCACTTAGATGCAACTGTAGTACTTTCACGTGATATCGCATCACTTGGTATTTACCCAGCGGTAGATCCACTTGATTCATCTTCACGTCAACTTGACCCACAAGTAATTGGTCAAGAGCACTACGATACAGCACGTGGCGTTCAAACAGTTCTTCAGCGTTACAAAGAACTTAAGGACATCATTGCAATCCTAGGTATGGACGAGCTTTCTGACGAAGATAAGCAACTTGTATCTCGTGCGCGTAAAATCCAACGTTTCCTATCTCAGCCATTCTTCGTGGCAGAGGTGTTTACAGGCGCGTCGGGTAAATACGTATCACTAAAAGATACAATTGCTGGCTTTAAAGGTATTCTAAACGGCGAGTTTGATGACCTTCCAGAGCAAGCGTTCTACATGGTTGGCTCTATCGAAGAAGCTCAAGAAAAAGCCAAAGGCATGTAAATAGGAGGGTAGTATGACAGCTATGACTGTACATCTTGACGTAGTAAGCGCTGAGCAGAGTTTATTTTCTGGTCTTGTTGAATCGATTCAAGTATCTGGTAGTGAAGGCGAGCTAGGTGTAAACCTAGGCCACGCTCCATTACTAACTGCCCTTAAACCTGGTATGGTACGTTTAGTTAAGCAATTTGGTCACGAAGACGTGATGTATGTTGCTGGCGGTACGTTAGAGGTTCAACCTAATCGCATTACGATTCTTGCAGATACTGCAGTTCGTGGTGAAGATTTAGATGAAGACTCTGCGCAAAAAGCTAAACGTGAAGCTGAAGAGCAAATGACAAAAACGTCTGCAACAGAGTTGGATTATCAACATGCAGCCGTACAACTTGCAGAAGCAATTGCGCAGTTACGCGTAATTCAGCAGTTACGTCACAAGTAAGCCTATCCGGTTTGTTAAAAGCCCACTTTATGTGGGCTTTTTTGTGCCTGTTGCTGTCTTGTCCTGAAGTGCGTTTATACATTTATGACTGATTTATTGAAGAGGATTGAGTGATTTGTTTAAAGATGTTTTTTTGACTGGGGTAACACTTAGATACAAGTAAATAATAAGGACTCTGTGTTAACGGAACTTCATAGCTTAGTTCTTAAGGAATACAGAGCGTGTGATTTCCATTTTTCTTCCAGCGTGTTATTAATTCAAGAGATTAGCTTGCTAATTTCTTGAGTAAAGTTTTTTTCTTTAAGTTCTATACCAGCGCAATGATCTAATATAACGATTGGGTTGATGTTTTAATTTTTCTGATCAAACTGTAGTTGTCATTTTGAGATACTTGCTCAAAGAAACCTAAGTCAAAAGCTAATTATCTTACTTAGGCGATGCTGAAGTTGGTGAAAAGATACTATTACTTATTACTATGATGGCGTTAATAAATAAAAAACCGTCATCGGCAATAACGCTTTTATCATTATTAACTCTGCTTTGGCTGCGCCAGTCGGTGTAGATTTTGTGATTACTTCAACAGTAGAAAATGAGCAATTAGCCGTTATGCGCAGTAAGCAAGCGTCCAGTAAATAATTTTTATATCATTGCTATGAAGTAGCTTTAAAGCTACTTCATATTTCTTAATTGTTAGTCATTTGGGTTTATCTGAATGATGCATACGGGATCACAGACCGCTGAATCGCTTGCCTGACCGTCATACAAAAGAGTAAAAGGTCGCCCAGCACCTCCACCTACGCGAGGGGTCATTTTTGCAGGTAAGTTAGCGCCATTTAAGTTTAGTTTTTTGAATGTTTTTTTATTTAATTTTAATTTCATTTTATCTTTCCTTATTTGTTTAAATTATAAACTAATTTATCGTTCCTTTTTTGTCAACATCTGATTTGCAGACATATAGCTTTACATGAAATAGAGATTTTGCATTTATAAGCAGCAAGGAAAGTGATACATTAATTTTCAAAGTTAATTTATCGTTAACATTTAAGAAGTAACCTATGGAAAACCTATTTCGTAAAGAAGTGCTAGAAAATAAACGTCATCGTTTAGAAGGAGCCATTTCTTTAGTACAACCACCTGTTTTTAAAAAGCTAACTCTTTTAATTATAATAATTGTTATTATTAGTCTGTGTTTTCTTGCAATTGGAAAATATACACGTAAAGAACGGGTAAGTGGTGTGATTGAGCCAAACACAGGGTTATTACGCCTTCAAGCTTCACAAACCGGGATTATTTTTGAAGTGTTAGTCAAAGAAGGTGAGTTTGTGGAAGCTGGACAAACTATTTTACGCATCGCCTCAGCAAAGCATTCAAAACAAGGTTTAGAACTTAATCAAGCATTAATGAATCAGTATAGTTTTCAGTTGCAGAACTTAGAATCACAGTTTGTACAGCAAAGAGGCCAAGATGAGCTTGATGGATTAGAACTAGAAGAACAAAAACGTAATGCGATTGCTCGGTTGGCTGAGCTAGATAGCCAAGCGCAAACATTTAATATTCGTTTGCAATTAAATCAACGAATGATCGACCAAATTAGCACCTTGAAAGGGTCTGGTTATATTTCAGAGCTAGAATTACAAAGACAGAAAGATACCTTTCTGTCGTTAAAGCAACAAGCATCAAATATTAAATCTGAGCGCCTAACATTAACTAATCAAATTAAACAGCTCCAATCCCAATTAGAAAAATTACCACTAGAGCAAAAGCAAAGATGGTCGCAATTAGAGTCGCAAAAAGCAGATCTGCAGATACAACTTTCTTCAATAGAGCAGCAGCGTATGGGAGAGTTACTATCTCCTAAATCAGGGGTTGTTAGTGGCTTATTAGTTAAAGCGGGTAAAAATGTTACTCAAGGGCAAAGCCTATTGACTGTATTGCCAGAAAACAGTGAAATGCAGGCCATAATTTATGTTCCTACTTCTGCTTTTGGCTTTATAGAGGGAGGGCAAGTTATACGCTTGAGGTACCATGCATTTCCATACGAAAGGTTTGGGGTATTCAGTGGCAAGATAAAAGAGGTCAGTAGCAGTGTTATATTACCTGAAGAAACTATCACGCCAGGAATAATTACTGAACCAGCTTATCGTGTGGTGGTTGCATTAAACGAGCAATCCATTCAAGCCTACGGAAAAGCAATGGAATTGCGAGCTGGAATGATGCTCGATGCAGATATTGTCATTGAAGAGCGTTCATTATTACGCTGGTTATTTGACCCTGTATTTAGTATTAAAGGTCAGCTATAAGCTGTAATAATAACAATAGGAAGTCAGCTTATTATGCATAACGATGACGATTTACCCGCTAATAAATTACAATTTTGGTCGCGTTCTTCTTTACCGATCATTCTACAATCAGAAGCTGCAGAATGTGGCTTAGCGAGTTTGGCAATGGTTGCCTCTTTTCATGGTCATCAAAGTGATCTTGTTTCACTAAGACAGCGTTTTAGTATCTCTTTAGAAGGAGCTACATTGCTTGATATTATGCAGTTTGCTGAAAAGTTAGCGCTTTCTTCGCGGCCATTACGTATAGAACTTGAAGATTTAGACGCTCTGCAAACACCCTGTATTTTGCATTGGGATATGAATCATTTTGTTGTCCTTAAAAAAGCCAACGATAAACGTATTGTGATTCACGATCCTGCTTCGGGTGAAAAAACTTTAACCTTTGAGGAGGCATCTAAACATTTTACAGGTATAGCATTAGAGCTTACTCCAACTAAAAGCTTTGAAAAACAAGAAACGAAACCGACATTGAGGTTTTCCGATTTTTGGAGTCGGATCTCAGGTTTAAAGCAATCATTAATATTAATTTTCACTTTATCAATGTTATTACAAGTATTTACCTTAGCTGCGCCTTACTATATTCAATTGGTCATCGATGATGTGATACTGACCTCTGATACTTCCTTGCTTACTGTGCTAGCAGTCGGGTTTTTACTAGTGATGGTATTTGAAATTGCCACTAACGCTTTACGAGGTTTTACCTTGTTGCACTTTGGTAACCAGATGAATATACAGTTGGGAGCCAATTTATTTCATCATTTAGTACGCCTGCCCCTTTCTTATTTCGAAAAACGCCATATGGGTGATGTTGTCTCGCGGTTTGGATCATTACAAGAAGTAAAGCGATTGCTTACTACAGGCGTTATTGAAGCGATAATAGATGGTTTAATGGCAATTATTACATTAGCGATGATCTTCTTTTATAGCCCTACACTTTCGGTTGTGGTACTTGTGGCGGTATTAGTTTATACGGGTGTTCGTATTGCGATGTATAAACCATTTCGCACCATCAGCGAACAAGAAATAATGGCACGAGCAGAAGAAAACTCTAACTTTATGGAAACGGTTCGAGGTATTCAAACTATTAAACTATTTGGTTCTGAAGTTAAGCGTGAAGGTCAGTGGCAAAATCGTTATGCAAATGCGATTAACCAAAACATCCGTTTAGGAAATTATAAAATTGGCTACGATGCAATAAACCGAGCTATTTTTGGAGTCGAAAATATAATTGTAGTGTATTTAGCTGCACATTTAGTGATCGAAGGTGGTTTTAGCACGGGAATGTTGTTTGCTTTTATGTCATATAAGCGTCAGTTTATGGAAAAAACAGCTAATTTAATTGAAAAGCTCATTGAGTTCAAAATGCTCGGTTTACATTTTGAACGAATAGCAGATATTGCTATGACTGAAAAAGAAGACTTACAACCTGATTTGGTCAAACAGCACAAAATTGAAGGTAATATTGAGGTTAAAAATTTATGTTTTGCATATTCAGATGCAGCTCCTAATGTTTTAAATAATTTAAATTTAACTATTAAAGCGGGTGAATCAGTTGCTATAACTGGACCATCTGGTTGCGGTAAGTCAACACTACTAAAGGTGATGCTTGGGTTGAACGCAGTAAAAAATGGCGAAGTATTAATTGATGGTGTAGCGCTTGATAAAATTGGTGCACGACAATACCGTCAGCAAATTGCAGCGGTGATGCAAGATGATGAATTATTATCAGGTTCCGTGGCTGACAATATTGCTTTTTTTGATACGCAATTAGATATGGATCGAGTATTGTATTGCGCAGAATTGGCTGCTATTCACAATGATATCAGTTTAATGCCAATGGGCTACGATAGTTTGATTGGTGATATGGGCTCTAGCCTTTCAGGCGGGCAAAAGCAGCGTATTATTCTCGCTCGCGCTTTGTATAAGCAACCGAAAATCTTATTTATGGACGAGGCCACCAGTCATCTCGACACCAGCCTAGAGCACGATATTAACGAAGCGGTCTCGCGTCTAGGTATGACTCGAGTGATCATCGCCCATCGTAAAGAAACCATTGCCTCAGCAGAGCGGGAGATAAAATTGGAGAAGATGAAAAAGTGACTGAAAGTTAAAATAGGTGCGAAGTAATAAGCCTATTAAAGGCTTATTACAGATATCAAAAGACTGTATATTACTATGGTTTTTTGGTGGTATTGATGTCGGTGGTGGGATTACAATGACCATGAAAACCATCCGCAGTAACAGCTTCCCACTCAGTTAAAGAGTTTCCACCCGCAACCTGAGGCGTCATTTCAATAGGAACTGCTTTTTTGTCGTGAGAAAGCGATTTTATTTTTTTTTTGCTTAACTTTAGTTTCATTTTATATTTCCTTGTAGTTAGATTGTACCCATAAATGGTGTTGTTAATTTAGCGTAATCAAATTGTAGCGTCAATGGGTGTGATGTAAAAAATAATTGCAAGGCGAGAGGGGAGTGTGTACCTTTATTTGCTAAATATAAATATTAAGTAAGCCGGTTAAAAAATAGATAACGTGAATAGGCTATAAGCTTAATCAACACTAGCATTCGCTAATTTATACATAAAGGACATTATGAATAACGCACTTAGCAATACGCACACTATTGCGATAAAAAACATCATCAAATGCATTACCGAAAAAGTCAGCACACAGTTGCAAATTGATACCTCTCACGGCTTATTAAGTGGTTTGGCGGGGCATTTGTTGTTTTTGTATAATGCCTATAAATTAGACTCCCGTAGTATAGATGAAGCCTTGTTTGCCAATTATCTAGATGTACTTCAAGAACAACTTGGCACACAGAGTTTTGAACTCAGTAATGGATTGGCAGGCCAAGCATGGCTGTTAGAGTATTTAAACCAAGGGGATATGGACGACTACGACCCAGAGTTTATGAGCGAGGTCGATACTTTATTTATTCACGCATTGAGCCATGAAGGCACATGGCAAGGCGAAGTTGAAATGGTATTGGGTCTTGGTGGTTATACCCCTTACGCGGCAAAGCGTGCAAAATACTCTGATCAAACTCAGTTATTCAACCAGATTGTGTCAGGTTTTGCCAGTACGGCCACACGGTTAGACAATGGCCAGATCACTTGGTCACAACCTGCTGAGTCGGTATATCGTTTTTATAAAGACGATAAATCCGCCCCAGAGCACAACTTAGGGTTAGCTCATGGTGTACCGGGTATCATTGCAGCTTTATTGCCCGCGTTAACCATCCCGAGTTTAAAAGAGCAGGTAAGAGATTTACTGCTGGGCAGTTGTGATTGGTTATTGGCACAACAAGCAACGGAGCATACCAGCCATGCCTGTTTTGCATCGCACGCAGGTGGGAAACACAACTCGCGCTTGGGCTGGTGTTATGGCGATTTAACTATCGCCTTAACCCTTGCTCGTGCAGGTAACGCCCTTGATAAACCAAGCTATGTAGAAAAAGCCCTAGAAATTGCCTTACATGCCAGCAAGCGAGATGCAAAGTCTGCTTTTATTAACGACGCAGGGCTGTGTCACGGTTACTTTGGCTTAATGACTATTTATCAATTGTTACATAAAGCGATGCCAAACTCAGATCTTAAACAGGCTATGTTTATTTGGTTAGAGTATGGCCTTAAAGAGTTTGCCGACAAGGGGATGCAGAGTTTGTACACCTTTAATGGCATTGAAAAAGCCCACAAAGAGGATTTTAGTTTTTTAATGGGCTACTCGGGCATCGGTATGATGCTTATCTCAGTGCTAACCGACGATATTGACTGGGCTGATTGCTTACTTATGGCCTAACACAAGGAATGATGATGCCACAACAGATCACTACCGCGCCTTTTTTTGTATTGCGCACCCCGCGTTTACCGTTGGAGTTATTAAGCGAGCTAAATTCGGCCCACAGCGATTACAACGATGTTTTAGAGCGATGGCTTACTACTTATGGAGTAGAGGAAGCACTGTATTTGGCCAGCCCATCGCTCTTTGAGCGCATCAATCAATGGCGGGAAAAACCACACTCAAAGCAGGGTAAAAAAATGGCCCATGCATTGATTAAATACATGGTAAGAATGTGCGCTCGACCAACTCCTTTTGGGCTTTTTTCGGGGATACATAAAGGTGAGCTTGCTACCAGCACAAAGTTATTGGCTGGAAGTCATACTTTAGACGAACGTAAAACACGCTTAGATATGTTTTATTTACAAGCCCTTAAAACTCATTTTGTTGATCATGCGGCAAAATCCGATACTTTAAAGTACAAACCCAATCCATCACATTATTTTATCGCTGATCAATGTCGCTACATAGAAACTTACCTCTCAGATAAGTCCATGCAATATCGTTTGAGTGCGATCGAAAGTGATAAATACTTTCAATTCGTTCTAAATACAGCAACTCTCGGAATGTGTTTTAACGATTTATGTGAGTCATTTCACGCGCAGTATGAAGAGGCTGAAAAAGAAGATGTAGAAGCGTATATTCAAGACTTAATCGATGAAGGCATATTGCTTGCTGATATTCCCCTGCCTTTAACAGGAAACTCTCCTGATCACGCCTTATTAAAATCGATCCAAACGATTAAAGAGTATGAAACGGCTGATCATCTCGCGACTGCCTTGGCACAAATAGAACAATTAGATAAAGACAAAACAGGAAGTATTGCGCCTTATAAGAAACTACTGACACATTTAGAAAAATTGCCAGTTAAAGCAGAAGAAAATAAACTTTTCCAAGCTGATATTTATCGTAATTTTAGTACTTGTCAGCTGAGTGAATTGGAAGTTAATCGTGTGCAGAAGCAGCTAGAGCTACTTTCTGGATTGAGTTTGAGTGAAAAAAACAATCCATTGTCGCATTTTATCACTCAATTTAACGCGCGCTTTGAAGGCCAATTTGTACCACTTGATGTTATTTTAGATGATGAATCAGGCATTGGTATCTCAAGTGAGACTGGCTACGAAGCACCGTTGGTAGCGGGACTGAACCTTGCTCGCGGGAGTCGTAATCAAAATATTACGCCAGAAGTGAGTTTAATCGATTCAATAATAGAGGAAGCGATTAGTTTGCCACAAAATCGTAAAAAAGTATCGATTACGCTTAAGAGCAAAGAACTTAAGAGTCAAGTGACCAATAAAGAAGCGGTAGCAGGTTATCCATATTCTTTTGCGGTGATGCTCAGCTTATATGAGGATGATAAACAGCAACCTGTGTTTAAGTTTAATGGTTGTTTTGGCCCTTCATCTGCCAATTTATTAGGTCGGTTTTGTCACTTAGATGATGGCTTGAAAAATGCCGTGGTCGATGAGTTAAAGCAAGAGCAGGCACATTCACCTGAAGTTATTTTTGCAGAAGTTGTCCATATGCCAGAAGGGCGACCTGGTAATGTAATTGCACGCCCACACTTGCGTGAGTACGAAATTGTTTTTATGGCTGACAGCAGCCTTGATGACGAGTATCAAATTTCTTTAAGCGACTTACATGTTTGGGTTGAAGGACAGCAAGTTAAACTCTGGAGTAAACGATTAAATAAACAGGTAGTACCTCGTTTATCGTGTGCGCACAACTACTCATCACGCAGTTTAAGTGCTTATAAATTTTTATGTATGTTACAACATCAAGATGGGCGAGCTCCTAGTTTTAGCATGCCATCGAGTACCGATCGAGCTAGTTTTGTACCGCGTATTATGTTAGATAATTTAATTCTCAGTGAGAAAATATGGCGAGTTGAGCGAAAAAAACTCGAAGAAATTGCCGATAATGGACAGTTTAATCTTGAAAAATTGAATGTACTATTAGCTGAATATCAACTAGATCCTCAAGTTAATTATGCGATTTCAGACAATGTATTACAGCTGGATTTACGTCACCCAGATATGTTAGATATTTTATTAGCTGAAACTAAAGGGCAGATAAAAGTAGAGTTGAAAGAGGTATTAACATCGCAATTTTCTTCTAGAGTAAAAGATATTCTAGGGCAGCAGTATAATAATGAAGTGATTGTGCCCCTTAAGAACGAACAAGCCAAAGTTCTAAGCCATTTTTCAGATAACCCAATTGGCAATATTACAGCTGTTCCAATAAAACGCCGGTTTAGTGCTGGCTCACAATGGCTGAGCTTAAAGATATATTCAGGTAATTCATTAGTTGAGCAGCTCTTATCTGAAAAGCTGCAGCCATTAATTGAAGCCAACCATAAACTGTATGATAAATGGTTTTTTATTCGATATGGAGACCCTGACTGGCATATCCGCCTGCGTTTTCATGGTGAGCCCAGTTTATTGTGTGGGCATCTGTTACCTAAACTTAATGAATTACTTGATCCGATGATCGAAAGTGGTGAGCTGCATAAAGTTGAATTAATGACTTACGAACGTGAAGTCGAGCGCTATGGTGGCCCTGAATCAATGGCTATGGTTGAGTCACTATTTATGTATGACAGTGAGTTAATAGCAAAAACATGTTCATTAATTGATGAACATGGCGAAGATATACGTTGGCGTATTGCGCTAAACTTTACGCATCGGTTACTTAATTTATTTAATTACAGTGATGACGCTCGTTTAGCTTTGATAAGTCAACTAAGAGATGGGTTTGGCGGAGAATTTAATGAGAGTAGCATTTTACGCAAGCAACTTGGTAATCGTTTTAGGGAATACCAAAATAAACTTGAAGATGATTTTAAAAAGTTGCAAGAAATTGAAGAACAACGTGACGAAACTCAACAAGCTTTATTTACTTTGCTTGAGCAATGGCAACATAAAGTAAAACCCGTTGTAAAAGATCTAAACGTGCTAATAAATGAAAAGCAGCTCAATTGTAGTCGTGATTCCTTATTAAGTTCTCTTTTGCATATGCACAATAACCGCATGTTTAAGGCCTATGGCAGAGAGCAGGAGTTTGTTGTTCACGATTTATTAAGGCGTAAGTATTTCTCAAGTGCAAAAATAAGAATTAAGTAAAACCATTGCAACTTGGCTTTTATGCAGATTAATGCCTTACTCATGTAAAATAATTACCTTATTTGAAGTCGTTTATGAATTTACTATTACAAATAAGGTAATAAAATACGGCCATAATTTTTTACTTATATCCTTCATCAATCCCCGTTACAATATGGCAATAATAAAGCTATTTGTAGTTTCAGCTTAGATTCAGTGTGCGGTGTTAGTTTACACGCTGAGTATGTGCACATGATGTGACTTACGTAATCTTTTTTGAATTTACACGCGCTTACTCATTTCGATAAAACAACGAAAAAAGGATATTGTTTTAATGTCACTTACTACTGTTATTCTTGCTGCGGGTAAAGGTACTCGTATGCGCTCTGCTCTACCTAAAGTTCTGCACAACGTTGCAGGTAAACCAATGGTGCAGCACGTTATTGATAATGCGATGGCATTAGGTGCAACAACTACAAACTTAGTTTACGGACACGGCGGCGAACTATTACAACAACAACTTGCCGATAACAATGTAAATTGGGTACTCCAAGCAGAGCAACTTGGTACTGGCCACGCAGTAGCTCAAGCTAACCCACACATTAATGACGACGACACAGTACTTGTTTTATACGGCGATGTACCATTAACAAAACAATCAACACTAGAGCGTTTATTAGCTGCGACCCCTAAAAATGGTTTAGCGGTATTAACAGTCAACTTAGTTAATCCTAATGGCTACGGTCGAATGCTGCGTGCCGGTGGTAAGTTGGTCGGTATTGTTGAGCAAAAAGATGCAAGCCCAGAGCAGTTACTTATTACCGAAGTAAATACAGGCATTATGGCTGTTAACGGTAAGCTATTAAAAACATGGTTAGGTAACTTATCTAACAATAATGCACAAGGCGAGTACTACTTAACAGATATCGTTGCAATGGCTCACAGTGAAGGCGTAGAAATTACTTCAGCTCAGCCAGACCATGCAATGGAAGTTGAGGGCGCAAACAACCGCGTACAACTTGCTGGTCTTGAGCGTGCTTACCAAGCATGGCAAGCGCAAGAGCTAATGTTAAATGGTGCTACACTTGCTGATCCTGCGCGTATTGATGTGCGTGGAACAGTTACCACCGGTGAAGATGTACTTATCGACGTAAACGTTGTTTTTGAAGGCACAGTCACGCTTGGTAATAACGTACAAATAGGTCCTAATTGTGTCCTTAAAAATTGTAGTATTGGCGATAACGTTGTTATTAAAGCGAATACCCTTATTGAAGATGCTACAGTTGCAGATAAATGCACGCTGGGTCCTTATGCTCGCCTTCGCCCAGGCGCTGTAATGGAAGAAGACTCACACATTGGTAACTTTGTTGAGATGAAAAAAACACGTTTAGGCAAAGGCTCAAAAGCCAACCACTTAAGTTACTTAGGTGATGCTGAAATTGGCGAAAAGGTGAATATTGGCGCTGGTACTATTACCTGCAACTACGATGGTGTTAATAAATCAAAAACTATTATTGGCGATAATGCTTTTATTGGCTCTAATTCATCACTCGTTGCCCCAGTAAATATAGGCGCAACTGCAACAATTGGTGCAGGCTCTGTGATCACCAGTACCGTTGAAGATGATCAATTAGCAATAGCACGCTCTAAACAGCGTAACTTAACGGGTTGGAAACGCCCAGTTAAAAAATAACAATAGAGGCTACTTAGGTAGCCTTTTTTATTTTAGTTGAAGTTTAAATTGCTCTTTATAGCGTCTAGACAAGTTAAGTACTTTACCTGTTGTTAGTTTTATTTCACTGTCGCCACTGGGTAGTGGTGTAATGGACTCCACTTTATCGAGTTTTACACCATGGCTGCGGTGAATTCTACAAAACCCCTGTACTTCAAGTTGTTTGCTCAATGCTGTAAGCGTTGCTCTTAACGGATATATACGTGAGCCTATATGTAGATTTACATAATTACCCGACGATTCAAGCCAATCAACATCCTCTATTTTTATAATGAATTCCTTCCCGAGCTTTTTAACCAATAAACGATTTATGGTCGGTGTTGTTTGCTGCTCACTTTCTTCAATTGAAGAGGCTTCACCTAGTAACTGCTGCACCACATATTGATATACTTTAATAAGTACGATAAAAAACACAAAGCTTATAGCGTCTTTCTGGTATTCATAAATAAGCTCAAACCAGCTAAGTCCAAAGTTATAAGACCCATCATTCAACAAATATATGAATTTACGAACCCCTACCATAATACCAACGTGTAACACGCTAAATATAACAGAGGCACCAAAGTACATACCTAATGAGGCCGTAATATTTTGCCAATTAAAAGGTAAGTATCTTAAAAACCAAATTAAAATAGGGAATATAAGCAAAGTACTCAAGGCACTTGAATACTCCCAAACAAATGGCTCCCACATTAAAAAAGTTAAAGCCCCTTCTCTTTGGGCTTCCATTATTTGGGTTGTAGCGTTTACTGTATTATTAATTAATACGTAAGCACACAGTAATACTGATGCGTAAATGCTTTGAAAACGTTGAAAGTGCTGTAGGTTCATAAATGTATGCTTATTTCTGATGTGGCACGCTTATCCCTGTATACCACCTTTTATCACTATTGCTTGTAATATAAGCACTTATAGATAGTTTTAGCGAGAGCTTTAGGTATGAATAACGCATAACATACATAAAGTAGTAAAAGCATGAGCACTCAAGTACAACAACCTTCATTAATTAATTCGCGTAAATATTATCTTGATTGGCTTAGGGTAATTGCATTTGCGTCGCTAATTTTTTATCACATTGGCATGTTGTATAGCGAAAACTGGGGATTTCATTTTAAAAGTAATTACACATCACAGTATGTTGAATATTTAATGTTGATGTTTTCACCTTGGCGCATGTTGCTCATTTGGTTTATATCGGGCGTAGCACTGCGTTTTATGATTGATAAAGTAAGCAGCTTTAAGTCTTGGTTACATTTCACCTTATACCGCTCTGTTTTTTTACTCTTACCCTTGCTGGTGGGATTATGGCTAATAGTGCCTTTACAGCTGTTTGCAGAAATGTCACAGCAAGGTGTTATTAATATTAGCTATTGGCAATTTTATTTAGCTTTTATAGAGACTAACAATACGCTGTTTATTAATTATCAGCCTGGAGTGTGGCCGAATGTGGATGTAAATCACTTATGGTATTTGCGCTCGTTGTGGCAGTTTATGTTGATCATTATTGTTTTAACTCTTTTTGCACGCTTGCCTTTTATTACGCCTTTAAAAGCCTTTGTTAAAGGGGGGGTGTCATTTGGGCTTTTAATTATCTTGCTCACTATTACCATACTATTTACAAGCCATTACTTAACTGGCGATTCACTCAGAGAAACTAATGGCTTTATGCTACTACTCGCTGGATACATACTTGCTAAAAACACTTATTTTTGGAACTGCTTGAATAAAAATTTGGTATTACTGGCTTTGAGTTTTTCGGTTTTGTTAGTACTTATAATATTAAGCTATCAAAAGGCGTTTACTCTCCCTCATTTTATTTTAAGCGGTAGCTACAATATTCAACGTATAGTAGGTGTGTTTTTTGTACTAGCGCTCGCTCACCGATTTTTAAATTTTAATACCTACTATTTAAAGCAGCTCAATGTATGGGTGTTTCCCTTTTATTTATTGCATCAAAGCATTTTGATTATTTTGTGTTTTTTACTACAGCCTTTAAGTTTAGGGCCTGTTGCTGAACCATTCATCATTATTACAGGGACTTGGTCTTTTTGCGGTGTTATTACATGGGGTATTACACGTATTGATGTACTTAGACCTTTGCTAGGGATTGCAATTAAACGAGAGTATTCCCCGAGTGCAAAAATGCTTGGTTATACCGTTACTTTAATTTTGATAACTCCGTTAGCGTATAAGCTAATTATTTAGGCTAAGAGGGGGTATTAAAACTGCCATAATCTTGTCATGCCTGTGTGTTGATATTTAGCAAATACAATACTAAGGAAAATTACATGTTTAAAAAATCAATTATTGCGCTGTCACTTATATTTGTTCTTACTGGTTGCTCACTTGATGGTGACGATGGTCAAAACGGTTCTCAAGGATTACAGGGAGAACAAGGCGCAGGTGGAACTAATGGGTTAAATGGTATAAATGCCAATTCAGCATTAAATATTAACCTTGTGGGTAGAGGTGTATTAAATGCACAAAGCCCAGAAGGTGCACTGAAATAGTTGCATATCAAGCATCTAAAAAATGGATTTACGCTATTAACAGTTCAGGTGATGATGCTGTTGTTAATATTTTACCCGCCGACACCTTTGATACTGCCGCACTTGTTAAAGATAACGAAGGGGTTATAAACGCCACTAACTTAACCTCGGTCATTACGCTACTTTTAAACGACAACACCCAAGGCGATGCAAACAGCATTGCTATTGATGAAAACAATAATTTACTAGCGGTTGCAATGGCTGCTGAAAGCACGGGTGATGCAGGTCAAATTGCTTTTTACGATATAAGCGGCGAATCACCTGTCTTTATTAAAAATGTTACAGTCGGATTTTTACCAGATATGGTGACGTTCACCCACGATGGCGCAAAGGCAGTGGTTGCTAACGAAGGTGAACCAAGTGGCGATTACAGCGTAGATCCTGAAGGTTCTATTAGTATTATCGATATAACAAATAATGTAATCGCCGATACAGCAATAAATATTGATTTTAAAGCCTATAACAACAAACAAACCGAACTAGAAGCGCAAGGGGTGGTTTTTGCAAACCCAAATGGTCGTACTATTAACGGTAATCTAATAAATACCACAGTAGCTATGGATTTAGAGCCCGAGTACGTTAGCATTTCTAAAGATAACAAATATGCTTATGTATCTATTCAAGAAAACAATGTACTTGCAATAGTTAACCTACAAGACAACAGTCTTGAGCTAAAGGGCTTAGGCTTTAAAGATTGGTCAAGCTTACAACTTGGTGCCTCAGATAAAGACGGCGGCGTTAGTTTTAAATCATACCTAGGGCTCTATGGTATATACCAGCCCGATACTATCTCAAGCTTTAGTTGAAAAGGCGCTAACTTTATAGTTACTGCCAACGAAGGTGACGCAAGAGAATACTTTTTTGATACAACGGATGAAGCAGACTGTATAGCAGAGGGCGGACTTGATTACGATAAAGACGATGATGATATTGGTCGCTTAAAAGTAACAACAATAAAAGGCGATACCAATAACGACGGACAATACGAATCGCTTTATGGTTATGGTGCACGTTCGTTTACCATTTGGGACAGCAATGGGCTGGTGGTTTTTGATTCAGGTGACGATATAGCACGTATAACAGCATCTGTGGATGGTGAATCATTTAACAACAATGAAGATGAAAACAAAGGTGACTCACGCTCAGATGATAAAGGCGCAGAGCCAGAAGCGCTTACTATTGGTAAAATTGACGATCGTACATTTGCTTTCATAGGGCTTGAGCGTATGGGTGGCATTATGGTTTACGACATTACTGATCCATACAATGTGCAATTTGAAGACTACTTCTATAATAGAGGCTTAATTAAAGAAGTTAATATTACAGGCGATTTAGCGCCTGAAGGAATGGTATTCGTTTCAGCAGAGCAAAGTGCAACAGGAAATCCACTCCTAATTGTTGGAAATGAAATATCAGGCTCTATTGCCGTATGGGAAATAGCATCTAAATAAATCTTTAATTTTAAATAAAGCTGTGTGTTGTTTGTTTAACATACAGCTTAGTTTAAACCTTACTAATACATCATCAATTGATACATAAATTATGAGTGCTTTTTAAACTAAAAGTATTCTGTAGCCCTTTATTTGTATAGCTTTCATACTAAATTCATTTAATTGTCAAAAAGCTGAAATAAAACATTGACCCCCGCTCGAATCTCCCTATAATGCGACCCCACTGAGACGGGAAAGGTCAACGCCTAGCGAAGCACGAACCACTCAGAGAGTTAAATAAAACTTCGGTTTAAATCTTCTAAAAAGAAAGTTTAAAACAAAGTGTTGACTCGAAAAATAAAGGGTGTATTATTCGCAC
>NZ_JACJEM010000210.1:0-245 GCF_014164085.1 Pseudoalteromonas sp. SG45-5
AAAATTCAGAATTCATTGAGCTGTCGAAAGACATAAAACTTTTTAATTGAAGAGTTTGATCATGGCTCAGATTGAACGCTGGCGGCAGGCCTAACACATGCAAGTCGAGCGGTAACAGAGAGTAGCTTGCTACTTTGCTGACGAGCGGCGGACGGGTGAGTAATGCTTGGGAACATGCCTTGAGGTGGGGGACAACAGTTGGAAACGACTGCTAATACCGCATAATGTCTACGGACCAAAGGGGG
>NZ_JACJEM010000211.1:0-236 GCF_014164085.1 Pseudoalteromonas sp. SG45-5
TTTTTCAAGAGAAATTGTTGAAGGTACTAGCGTGAGAAATTGAATTTTGGTTAAAAACTCAGCATTACTTTTATGATAAAGTTTACAGTCTGCCACAAGGTATTTAGGAGATTGGCTTTTTTTGAACTCATCAACAAGCGCCTTACTTCGCGCTTTAAAAATAGCGGTGTCTGCGCTGTTACCATCCCAGTTTTTACATGCAAGCGGGATCCCACCATCTTGGCTAACAATGATTT
>NZ_JACJEM010000212.1:0-233 GCF_014164085.1 Pseudoalteromonas sp. SG45-5
TAACTTTTTACTGGGGCGTTTAAACTTTATGCGAGCAGCTTTTCGCAGTTACTGATATTCGCTCGCCGTTTTCGATTTAAATTTTCGCAATAACTTGCTTGTGAGATAGGCCTGCCTACTGCGCCGTGAAATACGCGTGTAAATTGTGTGGTGAGTTTTAACCAGTTTTCAGAGGAAATATTGACTCTTTCGAGTAAGGGTAAGTGTGTACTTTCAATATACCCTCGTTTGTC
>NZ_JACJEM010000213.1:0-230 GCF_014164085.1 Pseudoalteromonas sp. SG45-5
TTTTTATTGATAAACTAACCATAGCTGAGTTCCTATTTTGGTTCAATCGATTACTGTATTTTATGCAGAATATAAAGTGGGAGTTTGGTGTTGTTTTAATTGACGTTTTGGAAGGTATTACGGATGTTTTAGTGGCTTTATTGAGGTTAATAGGCTTTACCCATTCTTAATGCATCGTGTTTTGTAGCTTTTCTATATTATGAACAAGGCAATACAATTGCCATTGCGCA
>NZ_JACJEM010000214.1:0-230 GCF_014164085.1 Pseudoalteromonas sp. SG45-5
GCGAGCGACTCGCCATAGCCTGTGGTATCACCAGTAAAGGCCCTTGTAGAAGCTCAAAAACAAAAGGAATTAACATTGCGCTAGGTAATGACTATTTAGCATCACAAGGTTTAGTGTCATTGAAAGATATTTGGATCAATATTCATTACGGGAGATGAACCGCCCATTGCGGACCCGCATGATGGGTGGTGTGGGGGCTGGAGGTTAGAGACCTCCGGCTACCCGATTAT
>NZ_JACJEM010000215.1:0-229 GCF_014164085.1 Pseudoalteromonas sp. SG45-5
TAATCGGGTAGCCGGAGGTCTCTAACCTCCAGCCCCCACACCACCCATCATGCGGGTCCGCAATGGGCGGTTCATCTCCCGTAATGAATATTGATCCAAATATTTTTCAATGACACTAAACCTTGTGATGCTAAATAGTCATTACCTAGCGCAATGTTAATTCCTTTTGTTTTTGAGCTTCTACAAGGGCCTTTACTGGTGATACCACAGGCTATGGCGAGTCGCTCGC
>NZ_JACJEM010000216.1:0-229 GCF_014164085.1 Pseudoalteromonas sp. SG45-5
GCCCTGTTAACTCAACAAGTTCAAGGTACGATTTAAGCTCAAACGGTAGCCCTTTTGGCATGATTTGACGTGGCATGCCTGCAAAGCGGAGCAATTTTTTCGGTTGCTTGCCTTCTTTTGCGCATATTAGCCGTACTTGAGCACTGGTATGGTCTGATTCTTCTGGTGTCTTTGCCATTTTGGCTCTGATGGGGTTTAAATCTACATACGCCATGCAGGCCGCCAATGC
>NZ_JACJEM010000217.1:0-213 GCF_014164085.1 Pseudoalteromonas sp. SG45-5
AACCAGTTTTCAGAGGAAATATTGACTCTTTCGAGTAAGGGTAAGTGTGTACTTTCAATATACCCTCGTTTGTCCTCTCGTATACAACGCCCTGTTAACTCAACAAGTTCAAGGTACGATTTAAGCTCAAACGGTAGCCCTTTTGGCATGATTTGACGTGGCATGCCTGCAAAGCGGAGCAATTTTTTCGGTTGCTTGCCTTCTTTTGCGCAT
>NZ_JACJEM010000218.1:0-212 GCF_014164085.1 Pseudoalteromonas sp. SG45-5
TGACTCTTAGCGCGTAGCGTTAAAGTTGAGGCACCTTGCGCAAAGAAAATGGTAGCACTACGTGCTTGTCATTAATTCTTTGCACCTAATTTGCTTGGTGACAATAGCGTTTTGGACCCACCTGATCCCATGCCGAACTCAGTAGTGAAACGAAACAGCGCCGATGATAGTGTAGCATTTGCTATGTGAAAGTAGGACATTACCAGGCTTCA
>NZ_JACJEM010000219.1:0-212 GCF_014164085.1 Pseudoalteromonas sp. SG45-5
TGAAGCCTGGTAATGTCCTACTTTCACATAGCAAATGCTACACTATCATCGGCGCTGTTTCGTTTCACTACTGAGTTCGGCATGGAGTCAGGTGGGTCCAAAACGCTATTGTCACCAAGCAAATTAGGTGCAAAGAATTAATGACAAGCACGTAGTGCTACCATTTTCTTTGCGCAAGGTGCCTCAACTTTAACGCTACGCGCTAAGAGTCA